>DAHUXF010000716.1 GCA_027307295.1 Acidobacteriaceae bacterium | reverse complement strand
CAATGGAAGGCCGCGATTTCATGATTCCCGACGATGTGAAAACGGCAGCGTTGCCGGTGCTGCGGCATCGCGTGATGATGAAGCCTGAGGCGGAACTGGAAGGACTGGACAGCGACCGCGTCCTGACGGAAATTACCGGATCAGTTGAGGTGCCGAAGTAACGATGCAGGAGACGCTTCTAGCGCCGGCCCCGTTGAGCGCGCCAGCCATGCGCGGCAAGCGCCTGCGCTTCGGCTTTGGCCGAAGATTTTTTTTCGTCGTGGCGCTGGGCATTCTCTGGGCGGTCCCGGCCTTCTGGGACACGCGTTTCCTTCTGGTCATGGCGGCTTGGGACATGTGCGCACTGACGGCGTGGGCAGTGGACCTTGCGCGTCTGCCGCACCCGGAACGTCTGGTCATGGAGCGCTCATGGGGTGGCGCGCCCTCTCTGAGTAATGACGTAAAAGTGACCATTGAGCTTCGCAATGAGAGCGGCGTTTTTATTGAATGCCAGGTGCTCGATGACGTACCGCAATCGCTGCGGACTGAACTGCCTCAGTTAGAGATCAAATGCGCGGCCCACGATGCCGCGTCCGGAAGTTATGTGGCACGTCCTTTGGAGCGGGGCGATGTGACGCTGGGAGACGCTTATCTGCGCTACCAGAGCAGCGCACATTTTGCCGAGCGCTGGGCCCGTGCTGAACTAAAACAAACTATCCGGGTATTTCCTGATCTGGAAGACGCCAAGCGCCACAACATTTATCTTTCACGGGCGCGGCAGATCGAACTGGAGAAACGGCTTATCCGGCAGCGCGGCGTAGGACGCGAATTTGAGAGCCTGCGCGAATATCAACCGGGCGATGAGTTCCGCAACATCTGCTGGACGGCAACGGCGCGTCGCGGCAAGCACGTAACCAAGTTGTTTCAGGTGGAGCGCAGCCAGGCGGTCTGGATTGTCATGGATGCCGGGCGGCTGTTGCGCGCGCGCGTCGGCGAACTCAGCAAGCTCGACATGGCCGTGAATGCCGCGCTTTCTTTAGCGCAGATCGCGCTCTATTCCGGAGACCGCGTGGGCCTGCTGGTGTATGGGCGCAACATACAACAGCGTGTGGGACTGGGCCGGGGATTGGGACACCTGCGCGCCATCATGGAGAGCCTGGCGTACGCGCATGAGGAGGCAGCGGAAGCCGACCATCTGAGGGCCGCTTCCGCGCTGCTGCAATTGCAGAAGCAGCGCTCCCTCATTGTCTGGATCA
>DAHUXF010000715.1 GCA_027307295.1 Acidobacteriaceae bacterium | reverse complement strand
GAGCAAACCGGGCTTGTCCTGCGTGATGACCTGCAGAACGGTGCAGCGCGAAGAGCACTCATCATTGAACTCAATACGGGTCGGAACTTTGGTTTTGCCGGCTCCGGACATGCGGCTGCGCCAGCGGTCGCGCAACATACGGTCAAGGTCAGCTGTTCCATCCAGTACATCGGTAATGCTTTTCTTAAACCGCTCCCACTCCGGAAGGTTGAGTTCCAGCGTGCGAAAGCGGTCGGTAAAATGGAATGTGTCCACCACAATCCCGGCAGCATTGGAAAAGGCATTGGCTTTCACAATGCTCATGCCCCATGCGGCCAGCACGCCCGTCACTTTGGCAAACAGCATGGGACGGTCTGTTGTAACCAGCGTTAAGTCAAACCAATGGCGTCCGCGCTCAAGCGACAGCTGAACTGAAGAATTTTTCAGCCGTCCTGCCATTTCCAGATGCAGCATGGCATCTTTGGCCGAGCATGTGGCGAGATACCGCCGCGGCAGACCTTCCAGAAATGGCTTCAGCTTCCGTCCCGCGACCGGTGCAAGTGTGCGGACCAGATCACTTTCATCCACTCCAGAGTGAAAGCGCTGGTCAACGCTCAGGTTCAGATAGTTGGAGGTTTCGATATAAAGCTGCCAGATGTTTTCGGCCTTCCATGGCGTGAGCGCTTCAGGATTCACTGCTTTGATGTCAGCATAAGTAAGAAGGCTGAGCATCTTGAGCCGCTCCGGCGACTGCACTTTTTCGGCAAACAACTGGACGGTCTCAGGATCAAAGATGTCCCGACGCATGGCCGCGGACATTTCCAGATGGCTTCCAATAAGAAAGCGCACCGTTTCACGGTCAGCAGGATCAAGCTCCAGACGTTCCAGACAGCTCTCCGCGCTTTGCAGGCTGCCTTCAATATGGCGATCCCCGGGAAGCCCTTTTCCCACATCGTGCAGCAGCAGCGCTAGATATAAAAGCTCCGGCTGCTCCAGTTCTTCCAGCACTGAGGCGTAACGCTTGTCCCATTCGGACGGCGAGTCGCGCAGCCGATGCAGGCTCTCAATCGCAAGGAAAGAGTGTTCATCCACCGTGAATCGGTGGTAATAGTCGCGCACTACCAGAGCATCAATGGCTTTCAGCTCCGGCAGGTCGGCCAGCGCGGGCGCTCCCGCACGATTAATGGCGGCATCCTCAAGAAAATAGTCGGGCCGCGCTGGAAGATTCGAGGTCATCTGCCGCACAAACTGGTCTCGGTCCTTGATTTGCAA
>DAHUXF010000714.1 GCA_027307295.1 Acidobacteriaceae bacterium | reverse complement strand
GTCTATTACATCGAGGCATGGCTCAAAATATCTGCGCCCCTGGTTGGGCTGCTCTGCTATGGCGGATTTGCGGAGTATGATGTGAACCGCGTGCGTGTGCCGCATCAGTCTGCTGCGGTGGGTTTGACGCATGCCGTTGTCGATCTTTCTTCCACTTACAACCACTCTGGAATCTGGACAGATGGATCAACTCTCAGTGCAGGGCAAGGAATCGACGGCAACGGATTCGATGCTCTTTCAGCTACGCTGATGGGACCTTTCCAGGTATTCAATGGCGCAACCTTTAATTTTGGCCCACAGAACGCAAATAACCTGATCAGCTGTACTGGCCAGACCGTGACGCTTCCATCCGGCCAGTTCTCATCTTTGCGAATCATGGGTTTTGGGATCAACGTTCTTACTCAGGCATCTCAGACGTTCACCGTCAATTATTCTGACGGCACGCACGATACGTTCTCCCAGGGCATCACAAATTTTCAGATTCATGCTACGTTCGCCGGTGAGTCGGACGCCATGGCGATGCCTTATGTAAATAAATCTGATGGCACGAAGTTGATTTTTTCCGTCTACCTGCATGAATACGAATTTTCGATCAATGCCGCGAAGACTGTGACGAGCATCGTCTTGCCGAATAACACCAATGTACAGGTTCTAGCAATTACGCTGGTGAACCCCGATTTGATCGCGGCTCCTCTTTTTGCTGGTGTTTCCTTGACTGTGGGAAATACCTGGCAGTACTTCAGCGCTGAGCTGGTTGGGAATGGCGGCACAAATCCCAACGATTTTCAGTTCAATTCTGCGGCGGCATACATCAGGCTAGCGTTCCTGCTTAATTGGGCTTCTGGCGGCACGCCACAGCAGGTGGAGCTATGTGGTGTGCGCATCTCCGAGGTCGCGGCTGGCAACTTTCGCGCCATGAAGGCGCTGGATTCAACATCCCAACTGTTGGGCACCTTCCACTCCAATCCGGTCAACGCGAACGGCATCCTCACGGGAGCAAATCCTCTCTCGCAAAGCGGCACGACCACCACCATTATCGTCAATGCGAGTGCTATCCAGTTTGGGGATGGACAGGTAAATTACAACTCGGGTTCTGTGAATCCGGGATCATATGGCGTTTGGTGCATCTACTGTGTCGATCCGAAGTTTGCGGGCGGAGCCGTAGTTTATCAGGCGACGCAAAGCACGCATATAAAAACCTCTCAAAATGGTGTGATTATCTTCGGCACCATTACTACCTCGTCCGGTGGAGGCGGGTCTGGCACTGGCGGAG
>DAHUXF010000713.1:263-1300 GCA_027307295.1 Acidobacteriaceae bacterium | reverse complement strand
GCGTGAGCCGCGCGGACCTGTACAGCGTCAGCAACCGTGATCTGGGTTCCGACGGCTTTGCAACTCTCAGCGGCACGCAGGCCACGCCCATGCAGCAGGTCAGCGGCACGCCCGGCCTGGGACAGTTCACGCAATCCGGTTCTGTCTTTACTTTTTCCAATGCTGACTCCACCAAGGTGATGACCATCACCTACGTATATTCCGTGCCCGATTCAAACTCCAACGGGCAGCCGCAGCAGAAGTTGAGCCTGACGTTGTTTCCCGGTTCGCGGCCGCAGACGGCATGGAGCTATCTGACTTCGGCGCATCCGGGGCAGGACCTTGGATACAACGGCATTGCATACGTAGCTGCCTCCGCCATGGACCTGGGCGAGAGCGGCACGCTGCCGAACCTGAGTTTTGAAGTGCTGGGCATTGCGCCTTTCGGCGCGGGCATTCCAGACGCCAATCCGCGCGACGTAATCTTTGATCTGCTCAGCAATCCCTTTTATGGCATGGGCACCGGCGGCTTCAGGGTCCAGACCTCCGGCGGCAGCACGCAGTTCAAGCTGGCGCTGGATATTGCGCTGAGCAGCAGCAGCTCAACATATACGACCACCGTCACGGTAAAGAACCAGGGCGCAACGCCGTGCCAGATCAGTGACAACCTGCATGTCTCGTCGGCCATTCAGCCGGGGAGCACGGTGAACATCAGCCTCACCTCCACAGGAGACAACGTAAACCGCCTGCAATTCGTCCTCTATGCAGTCAATGTTCCGGATTCGCTGGACGTGGTGCTGTACGCTCCCAGCATTGTGACTACGGCTGCACCCACGGTGAATCTGTTTCCTGTGGCCAACCGGAATTTTCAGAACTGGTCGCAGGGCACGGGGGCCACGGTCACCATCACGCCGGAGCCCGGCATTCCCCTGGGCGATCTCACGGCCTATTCCAATTTCTGTGTGGCCAATGGAATTTTTCTTTCTCCCATGCTGGATGCGCAGAAGACCGCAGCCGCATGGATACAGGAGATTCTTGACATCACCAACGCCGCGGCC
>DAHUXF010000713.1:0-253 GCA_027307295.1 Acidobacteriaceae bacterium | reverse complement strand
ATCGTTCCCTATGGTGACACCATGGCAGTGGGCAACGGCGCAACGTTTCTGCCCGTCCCTGCGGCCATCTACGATCTGACCACCAGCGACCTGCTGAGCCAGGTCATCGTCAAGCGGCCCAGCGTGGCTGAGGTGATGAATTCGGTGTCGGTGGAGTGGTCCAACCGCACCAATGATTACAACGTGGACGTGGCGGAAGACAAAGATGACGCCATGATTGCGCTCTATGGATTGCGCAAGGCGCAGCCGGTGC
>DAHUXF010000712.1 GCA_027307295.1 Acidobacteriaceae bacterium | reverse complement strand
AGCGGTTTTGTGCACGAGGTAACCAACGCCCAGACTTCTGCCGGCAAGCTGGCCAGCAACTTCTTTGCTCCCGGCGCGGCGACTACATCTTCCACATCTTCTATCTCGCGTCTTTCCACTTCCCGGTTCTCGGCTGCATGGTCTGCGTGGGGGAGCAATTCGCGGATGGTCGTGATGCTGGGCCTGCCGTGCGCCCTGGCCACAGTTTCATCCGGATCGAACCCGTGTTCGGCGGCCCATCTGCTCCACACGCGCGCCACTGCGGCGGTTGAATCAACAAGTACTCCATCCAGGTCAAATAAGAGAGCACGGCAGATTATGTTGGGCACATGGGCATCATAAACGGCAAGCGTGCGACCAGGAAACTGGCATGATGTCAGAGATGTCTTGTCACTCACCTGCTCACGGGAGAGGCATGGCGAAGACCAGAACCCGACTGCGACCTTGCCGTTACTTTTTCAGGATTTGAAACAGGTTGCTGTAATCGTCAGTCCAGAGAATTCCTGCCTCTACGGGCGGCATAGCCGCAAGGTATTCCTGAAAGACGGTCGATTTCAGCACATCGGGGTTGCGTGACATGATGATCCAATCGCTATACTCCTGCACGTCCCTGGCTTGTTCTTTGTGCAGACGCACGTAGGAAAGATGGTCCTGAGAAGCAAGGGCGACCAGGACCCGCCGCAGGTCCAGATCGCGGTTGGTAATGTGGAAGATGAGCACAGAGTCAGCTGAATGCAGATGCGCAAGATACACCTGGAAAGCTTCCCGCGTCACCAAATGGACAGGAATAGAATCGCTGTTGAACGCATCCACCACCAGTACATCAAAGCGTCCTGGATGATGCTCTTTAAGCTCGCGCTCCAATGAAATCCGGGCATCGCCCGGCACAGTTTCAATTTTCGCTGCGGAGTTGCGCAGGAACGTGAAATAAGAGTTTGCGCCCAGTGAATAATCAATCACCTGAGGATTGATTTCGTAAAAACGCATCAATTCACCCGGACGACCATAGGCGGCGATGGTGCCAACGCCCATGCCGATCAGTCCATACCTCATCTGGCAGGGACCAAAGCACATGGCGCGGGACTGCATGAACAGGCCAAGTCCACTATGGAGTCCGTAGTACATCGTCGGGATTTGCGGAGAATCGAGCAATTGATAGCCATGAGTTGTTCGTCCATGCACCAGGAACCTGGCTTCGCCTGGAGCAGGCGAATGCAGTATGGCTAGTGAGCCATAGAAGTTCCGGTCCCGGCGTATCTGCCCGTCACGTGTTCCAGCGATCTGGCCCCAGAAACTTGACCCCAGCG
>DAHUXF010000711.1 GCA_027307295.1 Acidobacteriaceae bacterium | reverse complement strand
CGGATGCATCGGTATGGTCTGCTGGTACAGCGACGTATTGTCGGCAAATTTCGGCAGGAGTTCCGCAGGTATATCCAGCCGCAGCGGATCTTCAAACGTATTCACGACCTCCCCGGACAGCGTTGTAATCCGACCGTAAATGTTCACCGATGCTCCCTGCACTCCGTCTTTATTCACGTAAGTCAGATCATGATTAGCAACTTGAATCGTGATTGGGACAACCGCAGTATCCATTGCCGCTTTGATGAAATCGACACGCACACCAAACGGCAACAGGTTGTAACGCATCTTTACGTCTACAACTTCTTTCAAATCTTTGTATTTTATGGGCGGAGGCGCCAGCAACAGTGCGTCTCTCTCAATGCGGTCAAATTGTTTTGACGGGTTATTCCCAAAAAATGACGAGCCAGTGGTGTTAATGCCATTCCTTCCCCGGTTCGCCTTGCTGTCCAGGCCCATCGACTCTTTGGTTGTCAGCCCGGCGTTGGGCACCTTGCTAAACGCGTCCTTTTCTCCAGGATCAATTGTGATGTGGTAAGCGCCGCACATGCACGTATCAACAAATTCAATCTCAACTTCCTGCCCGATATAGTCAATGTTGCGGTAACGCCAGATTTCAAAAGGATAGGTGCTGGTCTGGCCGCCGCCATCTTCTTCAGGACGCTGGTAAGGACCGCCAGCAGGATGGGCGTCAATCGAGGAAGGTGGCCCATGGATGATGTAGATGCGTCCCCGATCAGTCTTTGAGCCACGCATTCCGGCGCTAAAATGTTCGTCAGCGTAGGCCAGACGGCGGTAGTGCTCTTCCTTGAACTCATTTTCTTCCGTGTCGGGTGTGGGATCGCGCCGTCTCCAGAAAGCTTCAACAAAGTTGGCGCGCTCCGCGTCGTTGCTCAGCTTGTTGAAGGCAGATAATTCCTCAGGAGTAATAATCAAAGACACATCTTCGTCCCGCCATTTTGCATAGGCATTTTCTCCTTTGCTCGTTTTCTGCTTGGTCCGCGGGCGTTTTAACGGGTCTTGTTGGCTTTGATCGTCCTGCGACGCCGTGGCGGTTTGAGCATGACCACTGACGCTAATGAATGATGCACAGAAAAGAGTTGTGACAAGGACATTGAGTGCCTTGACCATTGTAGGCATTCGATAACCTCCCTGCTGCTGAGCCTTGGCAGACAAACGGATCCCGGACGTGAGTAGAACGATGTCTGGTAGCCAATCTTGCGGAGGAAATTTACGTTTCGACGCTTGCACCCGCTTGCACCCCAGCTAGACTCTCTCCTGGCCAGACAGAAGGTAAAATGTCTGGC
>DAHUXF010000710.1 GCA_027307295.1 Acidobacteriaceae bacterium | reverse complement strand
GTAGTTCGCGGCGTGAAAGCCGGCGAGCGTGACGAACTGGAATTTGTATCCCATCGCGCCCAGCTCATTCTGGAACTTTGCGATGCTGGCGGCATCCAGCTTTTTCTTCCAGTGGAATGAAGGCGAACAGTTATACGCAAGCAGCTTGCCGGGAAATTTATCGTGGATCGCCTCGGCAAAGCGGCGGGCCTCTTCAATATTTGGCTCTGACGTTTCGCACCACACCAGGTCAGCATAAGGCGCATAGATCAGACCGCGGGCAATGGCCGCGTCAATGCCGCCTTTGAATCCCAGATAGCCTTCCGGAGTGCGTTCGCCGGTCAGGAACTCCACGTCGCGAATGTCACTGTCACCGGTCAGCAACCGGGCGCCATTTGCGTCCGTGCGGGCGATGAGAAGCGTAGGCACGCCAAGAATGTCAGCCGCCAGGCGCGCGGCAATCAATTTTTGTACAAACTCCTGGGCCGGCACTAGCACTTTGCCGCCCATATGACCGCACTTTTTCGCGGAGGCCAGCTGATCTTCAAAATGAACAGCGGCCGCACCCGCTTCAATCATGGACTTCATCAGCTCAAAGGCATTCAGGCAGCCGCCAAATCCGGCTTCGGCATCGGCCACAATCGGCGCGAACCAGTATGTGCCGTTCTTGCCCTCGGCATGGTGGACCTGGTCGGCGCGAAGAAATGCATTGTTGATTTCCTTCACCACGTTAGGAACGCTGTTGCTCGGGTACAGACTCTGGTCGGGATACATCTGCCCGGCAAGATTGGCGTCACCGGCCACCTGCCAGCCGCTGAGATAAATGGCTTTCAGTCCGGCCTGTACCTGCTGGATTGCCTGGTTCCCGGTGAGCGCGCCCAGCGCCTTTACGTATGGCTCTGTATGCAGCAGGTCCCACAGGCGCTCCGCGCCCAGCCGGGCCAGCGTGTGTTCAATCTGGATGGTTCCCCGCAGCCGTATCACCTCTTTTGCTGTATACGTCCGGGTAATGCCGTTCCAGCGAGGGTCCTGGATCCAGGAGTCTTGTAACTGAGTTGCAGCAGACTGTCGCACTGTGATGTTTCCTCCGATGTCGAATGTCAGAATGTTCACCCTGCCTGATATACCGATGCCATGAATTCATGGACCTGAATATCCGCCTAAATGAACATGCCCAGCAGAACGTGGCTTCCTTGCTGTGCGATCCATTAGATGGCCGAATTTTGCCGGAGGCAAATTGACTCGTCCGAATCGGACCAGTGCGTCAGGGTGGATGGTTCGCGAGATTGAGTGATGGTTGAGGAGGAAAAGCTATTTGTTTGCATGCGGCATCGTTTT
>DAHUXF010000070.1 GCA_027307295.1 Acidobacteriaceae bacterium | reverse complement strand
CCGATCTGCTGGAATCAGGCGACATTTCCAGCAAGATCCTCAAAGATCTCTACGACAAAGCTTTTGCTTCAGGCGAAGATTTTCCCGCAATCTATGAGCGCGAGAAACCGCAGCAGATTACAGATACAGCGGCACTGGAAAAGATAATTGACGACGTGATTGCCGCCAGCCCGAAGCAACTGGAACAGTACCGCGCCGGCAAGACAACGATCATCGGGTTCTTTGTTGGCCAGGTCATGAAAGCTTCAAAAGGGCAGGCCAAGCCGGAACTGGTCAATGATCTGCTGAAGAACAAACTCAAGTGAGAAATAAAAAGGGCCCCGCGAAGAAGGAGCCCCTTTGGATGCGATGGTGTTACTGTTGCAAGCTATTTGCTGATGTGGCCGTGTGAGTTTTTGGGGCCGGTAGGATTCTTTTTCAGGCTGTCGTAAAGAATCTCAGTAAATACATCTGTCTTTATAAAACTCTGCCCCCATGAATCCCATTTCGCCAGGACCTTTTCCTGTTTAAGCTGATCCAGGGTCTTGCCCTTTTTTATTCCAGCTTCCACGGCGGCAGAGGTTTCTTTTAAAACGGCAATGAATTTTCTGAGATCGTCCTTTGTGGCCAGCGGGCCCTGCCCGGGAATGATTTTTACATCGTCAGGGACTTCGGCCAGCACCTTTTCATCTCCGGCAATCATGCCCTGGACGCTGCCGCCGCTTTCAATGTCAATGAACGGGAACATGCCGCCGTTAAAAAAGTCGTCTCCCATGTGCACTACCTTGGATTGCGTGAAGAAAATCACGCTATCGCCATCGGTATGGCCATGGGGAAAGTGAATCACGCGGATATCTTCGCCGTTCAAATGGACAGCGACTTTGTCTTCAAAAGTGATGATGGGCAACGCTGTCTTTTCCGCCGGCTTGACTTCTCCAAAACGGGTCTTCCCGCCTGCCGCCAGACGCTTGCGTACGTTCTCCTGGGCAACGATTGGCGCTTTTTCTCCGAAATGCGCATTGCTGCCGGTATGGTCGCCATGCCAGTGGGTATTCAGGACAACTTTGACCGGCTTATCGGTAATGCCCTTTAATGCTGCCTCAATTTTTTCAGCAAGCGGGAGGAACTCATCGTCCACCATGACGATGCCGTCTTCGCCGACCGATGCGCCAATATTCCCGCCCGCGCCTTCCAGCATATAGACGGTCCGGCAACTTTCTGCACCTTCATCTCAACTTTGCTGAAATCCTGCCCCTGGGCAGAAGAGGCCTGCATAACTCCGAAGCATGCAAGCGCTATGAGCGGTAGAACGGTATTACGCATATATATTTGGTCCTCCTTTTTGATCGCAACTTCTTTAAGTTACTTGGAATTTAGCGGTGCTTATCTTAAGCGGTCATTGGCCAATGTTGCAATTTTTATTCCCTATTGCGGCTTTTAAGGTGTGTCGAATTGGAAACCGCTCTTCGTCGTATATAGAATGTTATTTTTATTTTTGTAGAGGTGCTCAAATGCCGGCGGTCCAACATATCTCAGCCAAAAAAAGCGATGTAATTCTGCTTGTGGGAACCATGAAAGGCGCGTTCGTGCTTCGATCCAATGGCGCGCGCAAAAAGTGGGAGATTGGCGGCCCATACTCCATCGGCTCTCCTGTATATGCCATGGCTTTTGATCAGCGCCAGGGCAGGCAACGCCTGTGGTGGGCCCAGCAAAGCTTTCGCTGGGGAACGGTACTCTGTTCGTCGGACGACTTCGGCAAAACATCCACTGAGCCGGAAACGTATTCTGTAAAGTTTCCGCCGGAATCGAAGCTGGCACTCAAGAATATCTGGCAAATCTCTCTGGGAGGACCTTCGTCGCCTGACACGCTGTATTGCGGTGTGGAGCCCTCCGCGCTTTTTGAATCGCATGACGCAGGTATAACGTGGGCTCCTGTCCAGTCATTACTCGACCATCCACACCGCCCAAAATGGACTCCCGGCGGCGGGGGCATGTGCCTGCACACGATTCTGCCCGATCCAGTTGATTCCAGACGGATGATGATTGCCATGTCCACCGGCGGCGCTTATCGAACGGACGATGGCGGCGCTACATGGCAGGCGCGAAACCAGGGAGTCCGCGCCGAATTTCTGCCGGACAAATATCCGGAGTTCGGCCAATGTGTTCACAAGATTGTTCAGCACCCGGCCCAGCCACAGCGGCTGTTTTTACAAAACCATTGGGGACTCTATCGCAGTGATGATGCAGGCAACTCGTGGAAAGACATCGCTACCGGAGTGCCATCGGATTTTGGTTTCTGCATGGCAATCCATCCACACGAGCCTGACACCGTTTTTATTGTGCCCATTGAGTCAGACGCCTACCGCTGTACGCCGGAGGGGAAGCTGCGCGTATATCGCACACGCAATGCGGGTGAAAGCTGGGAGCCGCTCACGCGCGGCTTACCGCAAAAGAACGCGCTGGAAACCATTGTGCGCGATGCCATGGCCACTGACACGTGTGATCCCGCGGGAATCTACTTCGGGACCAGAAGCGGCAAAGTATACGGCTCCAGTGATGAAGGCAAGTCCTGGCAAACCATTCTGGAAGGATTGCCCGCCGTGGTATGCGTCAGGGCAGCACTCATCGGCGGCAGCAGTGCCTCTTCCCGCACAAAGGGCCGAGCCAGGAATGTAACGGCAGCGAAAAAGCATCCCGCTGTCGCAAAGCGCGTAGCGAAAACCGCGAGCAAGAAAAAGGCGCACGCAGGCAGGAGATAGCATGGGGGTCAGCTTCCGGATTCCAAGCTACCTGGCGGTATTCGCTAACGGTCTCAGCGCGATACCGTTGCCCGGCTCGCCGGCTACCGTGGCCGAGGCCCTGGAAGACCTCTGGCAGGCCCACCCCGCCTTGCGCGATCGCATTGTGGACGAACAAGGCGAGGTGCGCGTGCACATTAATATTTTTGTGGGTGAAGAGGCAATCCGCTTCGCCGATGGATTAAAGACGGCAGTGCCGGCGAACGCCGAGCTCCTGATTGTGCCTGCCGTAAGCGGAGGTTAGTTTTTTCCGGGCAATCGTGTGCTGGCGCCCTCAAAAACCTTGGTCACGGTGCTGCGGCCAACTCCATAAATGATATAGCTGGTCTCATCAAAGCTGTACTCCCGGAAAAGAAGCTCCGCCAGCCCATCGCCATCCACGTCCACAGCGTCAATGAATTCCAACCGTGGGGCCACATCCAGGCGTGTTGAGTCGGTAACGCTGGCCGCGAGCTTTTGCGGCGCGCCGTCAATATCCACTCTGGCGATGACCGTGATCCAGCGCGAAACGAACTTGCCCGGCGCGCCTTTGCTGCCTGGAGCAAGGTAGCTGCCGGGGATTTCTGCGCTGAACACAATCGTTGCGTCATTGCTGAGATCAAGATCAAAAGCGCGCATGGAGATATTTTTCAAAGAGTTCGGCGTCAGCTGCGCATTCTCATGCGGCAGTTGTGCCAGCGCAAGCTTGCGTATTTTGCCTTCCATCTCATGTTCTTCACCGGGCTTCCATTGAAAGTTGAAGCTGCGGGAGTCAGTAGGCTCCGTATCTGAGATGGCCGCCAGAGTTCTGGTTCCAGCAGTAAATATCGGTATCTTTGTGGGCGGGACTACACCTGCAGAAGATGGAGTGGTTCCTGCCGGCGTTGCTACTCCTGCTGGCGTTGCCGCCGTTGCTGGAGTGGGCGTTGGCTCTGCTTTCTCTGGAGTACGCCTCCGTAATACAGGGCGGTCAGCGTCTTCCGTGCCTGGATTGTTTTCAACCGGGGCGGGGGTGGAAGTTGGAGAAGCAGGCTGTTTGTCCGGTGTAGACGAAGGAGCAGGAGTGCTGTCTCCCCGGCGCAGGATTGGCCGCTGGTCGTCGCCCGAATTAACCGTAGGCGCAGCTTCTGGCTTTTTTGTGGCAACAAACGGCTGCCATTTGGCCAGGGCCGTCCAGCCTTTATTGTTTGTGCTGCTCAGGATGGTCGCATAGCCGGCGATTTCACCTGAAGTCTGCCCTTCATAGACAATGCCGGGTTCAATGGCCATGGGCCGGGGCGCAGCCTTATAAATGCTGGCATCGTGAAAATGACCTTCATCCAGAATGGTGACAGGAAAGACGCGGGTAACAACAATGCCGGCGGAATCGGTTGTCATTTCAACCACTGCCGTGGCCCTGAGCTTGTGGGCCTTGCGCCGTTGCGCGAAAGAGGTAAAGCCAAGCGCGCACACCAGAATGGCGGCAACGCTGGTCAGGAGCTTGCGTCTGCTATATAAATTCATTGGAGTTATAAACACAAAAAAACCATGGAAGTTAATGATATAGCCCCCGACTTCTCTCTTGCCAATGAAGAGGGCAAGACCGTCTCATTAAAGGATTATCGTGGAAAGAATGTAGTCCTGTTCTTTTACCCCAAGGCCAATACTCCCGGCTGAACGCTTGAAGCGTGCGGGTTCCGCGACGCATACAAGCAGATTCAGAAAACCGGCGCGGTCGTGCTCGGCATCTCCGCCGACAAGCCTTCCGCCCAGAAAAAGTTCAAAGTGAACCATGACCTGCCCTATTCGCTTCTCTCCGACGAGGACAAGGCCATTGCCAAAAAATTTGGCGTACTCAAGGAAAAGAGCATGTACGGCAAAAAATATATGGGGATTGACCGGACAACGTTCGTGATAAGCCCGGAGGGAAAGATCACCCGGATTATCAACGGTCTTAAGCCAGACGAGCACGCAGCGGCTGTCCTGGCCAGCATGAAAACGGCAAAATAAAAGCAGGGGAATGGAAGGCCTATCCCCTGCGTTGCTTTTTTCTACTTCGAGCCAGTGATGGTAAAAGTAAGAACGCTTTCGGCAGGAATGCTGACTTCCTGCTTCCCTGTGGCAGCGGCAACGCCAGTTCCTGCTCCGGCCCCGGCGGCAGCACCGATGGCTGCGCCCTTGCCGCCTCCGGCCAGACCTCCAATTAACGCTCCGGCGCCTGCGCCGCCACCGATCTTGGTGGCATTGCTCTTGGTATGACTCTTACCTTTGCGGCTCACGCGTGAGCTATACACGGTTTCTCCATTGATGGAAGTCAGCCGCAGGGTAAGCTCACCCGGCTTATGCAGGCGTCCGCTGCGGTTCACAAAAGTGACTTTACCCTTCACGGGGTCGCCAGCCTTGGCCACGGTTTTGCCGTTGGCGGTGATGTCATGGGTCAAAACGCCCGTCCAGGCTTGCTCCTTGTGGGCCGTTGCTGAACTCAGTGTATTGTTGAGCCGCACGGTTGCATGGCTCCCGGCTGGAATTTTCGCGGCATGTGCCAGTGAAAATAACGTCATCAGCAAAGTGGCCAATGCCATGGATCTGCGGAATCTCATACGCCTTTCCCTCCAAGGGTTCTATGCCAGGCAATTCCCTGTTCCGTTCTTCTTTGGAACGGTTTCAGAGCTGCCTTGCAAAGATTTTAATGCCATGGCTTTCTTGCTATACACTTTCGCTGGAAATCGGAGGACTCAATGAAGGTGTGGCCTTTCGTGCTGCTTGTTGTGCCAATGCTTGTTATTCCAATGCTTGACGCCGGCGCTCAACCTGCGCCAGCTTCCGCTAAAACATTACGGAACATGTTTACCACTGAGTGGGACTATGACATGCAGCAACGGCCTGAAGAAGCTTCAGAGTTGGGTGACCGGCGGTGGAATGATCGCTGGATGGACAAGAGTCTTGAAGCTTACGCCAGACGCAACCAGCATAACCGTGATGTACTGGCACAGCTGGAGAAAATTGACCGCAGCAGTCTGAGCAAGCCGGACCAGCTCAATTATGACCTCTTCAGAAAGCGCTACGCTGACCGCGTGGAGCAATACAGCTTTCACTGGTTCCTAATGGATTTCAACCAGCGCGAAGGCCCCCAGACGCTTGACAGCCTGAGCGACTCTCTTCGGTTCGAGACGCTGAAAGACTATGAGGACTGGCTTACCCGGGTACGGACCTTTCCCGCGTATCTGGAACAGGTAACAGCGCTGCTGCGCCAGGGCATGCGTGAAGGCATGGTCCATCCCAGGGTCATCATGGAGCGCATCCCTGCGCAGATTGACCACCAGATTGTCACTGATCCAGCCGAGAGTGGCTTTAACAAGCCGTTCCGCCACTTTCCTAAAGAGATTTCTTCCGCTGACCAGCAACGATTACAGGCGCAGGCCCGCCAGGCCGTTGAACAGCAGATTGTTCCAGGGTTCAGAAAATTCAAACAATTTTTTGTCAGTGAATATCTTCCTGCTTGTTATGGCCAGGTGGGCGCATGGCAACTGCCTCATGGAGAAGCGCTGTACGCCTATTTCGTCCGCCGTTACACTACAACTCAGGAAACCCCGGAAGAAGTCCATCAAATTGGTTTGAAAGAGGTGGCGCGCATTAATCGTGAGATGGACTCAATCATGCAGCAGACCGGGTTCAAAGGAACGCGCGCAGAGTTTTTCAACTTTCTGCGCACCGATGCACAATTCTTTTACAAAACGCCGGACGACTTGTTGCAGGCATACAAGGCCGTGGCCAAGACCATTGATCCGAATCTGGTAAAAGTTTTTCGCACGCTGCCACGTGAGCCATACGGCGTGGAGCCGATTCCCGCTGCCTTTGCTCCTGACACAACTGCCGCTTATTATCGGTCAGGCGCGGCTGACGGCTCACGCGCCGGAACCTACTTTGTCAATCTTTATAAACCGGATGCCCGTCCCAAGTGGGAGATGATGGCCCTTTCTCTGCATGAATCCGTGCCCGGACACCATCTACAGATCGCCCGCGCCCATGAATTGGGAGAAATGCCCCTGTTTCGCCGCTTTGGGGAATATACCGTTTATGTGGAAGGCTGGGGGCTTTACGCTGAGTCCCTGGGGGATGATATGGGCCTTTATTCTGATCCCTATTCCAAATTCGGCCAGCTCAGTTATGAAATGTGGCGGGCCGTGCGGCTGGTGGTGGATACGGGTATCCACGTCAAGCATTGGACACGCGAACAGGCCATCAACTATTTCATGGAGAACTGCCCTAAGCATGTACTGGACGTTACCAATGAAATTGACCGCTACATTGCCTGGCCAGGACAGGCGTTGGCCTACAAAACAGGCGAGTTGAAGATCAAGGAATTGCGCGCTCAAGCCCGGCAACAGCTGGGAGAAAAATTTGATCTCAAGGAGTTTCACGATATTGTCCTGGGTTCCGGGCCGGTGCCGCTCGATATTCTGGAACGTAATGTGAATGATTGGATTGCCACACAGTTATCGCAACACTCGTTGGGTGGAACGAATAAAGTTCCGGCAGAAGGTTCGCATCCATGAGCGCTTTGCTTGCGACGCCAGGCGTTGCTTCTGGCGGCAAGATCGGGGTGAGCCGTTTTTATCAGCCTGAGCTGGACGCGTTAAGGTTCTTTGCTTTCTTTGGAGTGTTTGTTTTTCACGCCGCTCCACGGACGATGGGTTTTTATGCGTCGGCGGGTGCGCCACGTTGGCTGGGGAATCTTTCCATTGCAACTTTTGGCTCGGGGGCCTATGGCGTGGATTTGTTCTTTGCCCTGAGCGCTTATCTGATTACCAGTTTATTGCTGCGGGAGCGCGCCAGCCTGGGCGCAGTTGATCTGCGCGGCTTTTACGCGCGCCGGATTCTGCGCATCTGGCCGCTCTATCTTGCTTTTGTAGCTTTTGCCGGCCTCGCGGCATTGGTGATTCCAGAACAAGTTCTGCCGCTGCGTTACATTGCGGGATATTGCCTGCTGGCGGGAAATTGGGTTTATGTATTCCACGGCTTGCCTGCATCTTTTGCCATTCCGCTCTGGACGGTCTCAATTGAGGAACAGTTTTATCTGTTGTGGCCTCTCGCTTTGCGCCGGGTGCAGCCTGGTTCCGTGGCGACGATGGCCATTGCTATGCTGGTATTCGCCAACCTGCTGCGAATAAGCCTTGCCCTTGCAGGCGCTCCGGTGGATGCCATGGAATACAACACATTCACGCGTCTTGATCCTATTGCCCTGGGCGTATTGATGGCCCTGTTCGGCCATCGTCTGCCGCAGTTTTCCCGCTGGCAACGCGTGGCTCTGCTGTGTGGCGGCGTGGTGAGTTGGATTGCGACGTATGCTTTCAGCGTTGGCAACAATCCTCCCAGTCAAAGTACCGTGCGATTGGCCGCCGGGCATGCCGTAACTGCCGTGGCCAGCGCTGCCATCCTGCTCTCTGTGCTGGGGTCGCAGAACCGATTCGTGCGGCACGGATGGCTTCTTTATCTGGGCAAGATTTCATAGGGGCTTTATGTTGTCCATGAATTTGCGCACCTGTGCGCTTCCTGGCTGGTCCACGCGGCAACGCCTCTTCAAGTGCTGGCGCAATCCGTTGTTGCGCTGGCATTCACTATCTTGCTGGCCGCTGCGTCCTACCGTTGGCTGGAAAGTCCGTTCCTCCGCATGAAGGAACGCTTTGCGCACGTACAATCACGTCCAGTATGAGAGTGCGCGGCAAATTACTTGCACGAGCGTTTTTCAATCGTGATCCAAGAACGGTTGCGCGGGAAATCTTGGGCAAGCTTATCGTCCGCAAAGAAGGCCGTAAAATGCTTGCTGGACGCATTGTTGAAGCTGAAGCCTATCTTGGCGCGGACGATTTAGCCGCCCACTCTGCCGCTGGACGCACCCAACGCAATGCCGTGCTGTGGGGTCCGCCGGGCCACGCTTATATTTATTTCATCTATGGCGTTCACTATTGCCTGAACGTCTCCTGCTTACCTAACGGAGAGGCCGGCTGTATATTGATTCGCGCATTGGAGCCGGTTGCCGGACTATCTGAGATGGCGGCGGCGCGGGGTCTCAGCGATCTTGATCTCACGGCCACGCGTGATCTGCGCAAGCTGGCCAGCGGGCCGGGGCGTTTGTGCGAAGCCTTGGGTATCACACGCCAGCGCGACAACGGCAAGAACATGACCTCAGCACGCTCAGATCTTCAAATACTGGATGACGGCTTTGGCACTGAAAAGGTCATAGTTTCGCCGCGCATCGGAATTACAAAAGCGGCAGAGCTGCCTTTGCGGTATATGGTCAGCGGAAATTCATTCGTATCAAGAAAGTGAGAGAAGCCGGTGGGAAAATTTATTTGGGCCCAATGGCGGAGCCCGGTCCGCTCAGCACAATGTTGTCGATCAGCCGTGTGCTGCCCACATACGCAGCCACCGCTACCAGCGCGCCGCGAGAAATGTCTGGAAGTGGCTCAAGTGTGTGGCGATCCACAATCTCAAAATAGTCCAGCTTAACCGTAGGCTCTTCCGCAATAACCTGTTCGCCCGCAACTTTCAAGCGGGCAGCTTGGGCTTCACCCTGGTCGGCCAAAGTCTGCACCCGCATTAGCGACCGGGAAAGAACCAGCGCCTGTTTGCGCTGCTCCGGACTTAGATAAACATTGCGCGAACTCATGGCCAGCCCATCCCGCTCGCGCACAATGGGGCACACTACGATTCTTACGTCAAAATTCAGGTCACGCACCATCTTGTTGATGATGGCCACCTGCGCAGCGTCTTTCTGGCCAAAAAATGCCAGGTCGGGCTGAATGATGTTGAACAACTTCGCCACCACCGTGGTGACGCCGCGAAAGTGGCCGGGGCGCGAACGTCCGTCCAGCTTCTCACTCAGACCTTCCACTGTGACCCACGTTGTGCCGCCCGGCGGGTACATTTCTTCCACCGATGGCAAGAAGAGATAGTCCGTCTTCTCCGCCTCCAGCATGGCCGTGTCTTGTTCAGTATTTCGCGGGTACCTGGAAAAATCTTCGGTTGGCCCAAACTGCTTTGGGTTCACAAACACAGATGCAATCACAATATCGGATTGCGCGCGGGCCGCCCGCACCAGGGAAAGATGTCCGGGATGCAGTGCGCCCATGGTCGGCACAAAGCCAATGCGTTTACCGGCAGCGCGCGCTGTTTTGCTTACGGCCGTGACTTCAGCTGCCGAGGTGAGAGTGAGCATGGCCAGTAGATTGGTCGGCACTTTTCTATCTGCTGTACGCCTTCATTTCTTTTCGCCGGAGAATGGTCTCCAGCTCTCCGCGCGTTTCTTTGGGGAGATGATACGATTCGGCGTCCGATGGATATGCGCCCGACTCTACATCAACCTTGAATTGCTGCACGGCATTGGTGATCAGGGCGGAGGCATCGGCATATCGCCGTACAAATTTGGCGGGCTCAGAAAATGTAAGGTTCAGGATGTCATGGAACACCAGCACCTGGCCGTCACAGGCGGCGCTGGCGCCAATCCCGATCGTCGGGATGTCGATCGTCGCGGTAATCTTGCGCGCCAAAGGCTCGGCGACAGCCTCGACCACAACCGAGAATGCGCCGGCCTGCGCCACC
>DAHUXF010000709.1 GCA_027307295.1 Acidobacteriaceae bacterium | reverse complement strand
CCCGCTTCCGCTTTCATGAATTCAGAAATATCTGTGGTGCGCACGTTGAAGCCGCGCTGCTCCAGCAAAGAGCGCGTGCGGGGAAAACCTTCCGGCATCAAGACCATCCCGTTCGCTGCCAGAGTGTTGGCCGCCCAGGGCTCGTCTTTGGGGACGGTGAGGACTTCACAATCTTCAAACGCGTTTGCATCCACCCAATCAGGGTTGGCAAGGACCATGTTCTTTCCCAGAAAAGAAGCTCCTGTAGAAAGATGCAGGCACCCGAAGACGTTGACTGGTTTAACGTCATAACCGTGAGGCCGCAGTATCTTCTGCAAACGCTGGATCGCAATCCGGCAGGTCCGGCTTGACTGGCCAACATATAATTTCCGCTCTTGCCGGACCACATCGCCTCCCTCAAACTTTGCTCCATGTCCAAGGCTATGGACTTCCCTGTGTACAGCAAGAAATTCCTGCACGGAGGCCAGTTCCAGCGCACGGCTAGGCAAAGCCGTGGCCCCAAGAATGGCGAGTTCGTTGAGGACAATTGCGCTGTCTTCCACAAACACCGCATCCGGCAAGTCGGGCTCCGGGGCCAGAGATACCACATGGAATCCCATATCACTGAGGGCCTGCGCATAGGCGCGGTGCTGCTCCAGAGCCCTGTGGTAACTGATGGGCTGCCTGCTCATATACGTAAGCTGGCATTCACCAATGCTTGGACTGACGCGGCGGGTCAGCGCAACCTTTACCGCAGGGGCAAAAGATTTCTCAGGACGCGCAGACTTTGAATTACATGGATTCGTAAGCATGTTGCTCCATCAAGGCACGCGGGACAATGTTTCCTCAGGCATGTTCCAGAGCCGCCATCTTTTGCCGCAGGCTCAATGGCCGCATGTCCGTCCAGACCTGCTCAATGTACTCAAGACATTCCTTCTTAGGCCCGCTCCTTCCGGCATCTTTCCAGCCAAGGGGGTTCTCACGGTGAGCTGGCCAGATTGAGTACTGCTCTTCATGGTTGATAACAACTTTGTAGATTGTGGAATCGGTATTTTCCTGCATGGCTTTTCTCCGGTTGCGATTTTGAGTTCTTTATCTATGAGGCCATCCCAGACGCGTCTGTTTCAGTCCAGAAGCATTTGCGTCCAGTCCGCGCAAGGCGGCTTCTTGCTACAGCAAATTTGCAGTTGTGCAAAACTTAATCGGCAGAGATTTCTTTAACGGCAACCTGCTGGAGAAGACGCTCATCCGCCTCAACCATTCCATAGTCGAGCTTGATCAGGCGGTCAGCCAGATGGAAATAGCGGTCATCGTGGCTTACAACAATCACGGTCTTGCCGC
>DAHUXF010000708.1 GCA_027307295.1 Acidobacteriaceae bacterium | reverse complement strand
CAGGGACGATCAAGGCTTGTTCTACGCTGGGAGTGTTGAGGGTCATCAGCGCGCGGGCCATGCGCTCTGATTTCGCGGGAAACCCGGCTTTCTCGTAGGCAGTTACCAGCAACTGCATGGAATAAGGACCGTTGGCATCTTCTTCGAGGTGGGGAATCGCTTCCAACCATTTTTGCTGGGCGGTCAGGAGCATGCCGGTGGCAGCATGATAGTCAATTTCAATGACGGGATTATGGGACTCATCCGCCATCTGGTTGAGCTGCATCAAAATGTCGTTCGCAACTCGGAGTTTCCCTTGCTTGATTGCCCATTGGATGGCTGTGCGGCGGATTGCTGCAAGCTCCTGCTGCTGCTCTTTGCGAGAAGTGTCATGGGGATGTGCCAATGCCTGTTCTGCTTTTTGCAAACACTGCGACGCCGCCGGATAGTCCTGCTGGTACAGCGCCATGATGCGGTAGGCTTCGGCTTCCAGGTGTCCGGAAGAGGTATCATGCCCTATTTCCGCCGCCTTCTGAAACGCTTCATCCGCTTCCTTAAAGCGTTTTTCACGAATATAGGTTGTCGCCCAGCGCAAACGCCACATTGCAATATAAGTTTTCGTATAGGCATGTTGGATCGCAACTTCATATTGTGCACGGGCCTTGTCCTCCTCGCCCATCAGCGCATATGTATCGGCTAAACCCAGCAAAGATTCTCCGAAGGTAGGTTCAATCTTTAAAGCCGCGTGGTAATGCTCTATCGCTTCATTGAAGCGGCCTCCCATTCTCAAAATTTCAGCATAAGAATCTTGCGGGTTCGGTTCTCCGGGCAGTACTTCAATGTAGTGCTGCATCACAGGGAAGGCCTTTTCAAACTGTCCCTGGAAAGCATAATCATAGGCCAAATTATTGAGCGCGCCGGCGAAGTCCGGGTCCACCAGTATGGCTTGTTCGGCCACGGTGGCCGCATGCTCCCACTGATGATAGTTAGCGCCTAAGGAAAGTGCCGCGAACCAATGAAGGTGCTTGTCCCTGGGATAGCGTGCCAGCAATTCGTTCATGGCAGCAATGGCCCCAATAGTATCGTCCCGGCTGGCGTCATTGATCCATTCAGCCATCAGCCGTTCGCCCGGTGTGACCGAACTCATTAGTTCCTGCACTTTCTTGCGTTCGGCAGCCTGCTGGGCGGGATCAGGAACGCGCTCGGAAATATAAAGATGGGCGAGCAGGAAATTCGGATCCTTCTGGATGGCCGCTTGCCAGTGTTCCAGAGCTGTTTTAATGTGAAGGTTTTCCCACTCTACAACGCCTCGTTCAAAAAGGGCGCGGGCCTCAGGCGAGCTTG
>DAHUXF010000707.1 GCA_027307295.1 Acidobacteriaceae bacterium | reverse complement strand
CTACTACAACTTCGATAATTGGGCGTACCAACCGTCTTATGTTTCTTCGAACACCCCCTGGTTTTTCGAAGGCCTCCGCGTGCAGATTTTCCCCACCCCGCACTTAAAGATCGAGCCCTGGATCATCAATGGTTGGCAATCCTACGGCAGGATGGGCAGCAAGCCTGGCCTGGGAGGACAGGTTCTGTGGCGTCCAAAGCCCTGGCTCTCCGTGGTCTCCAACAACTATGGCATGGGCGAAGATACGGTAGGCAACGGCAATGGCCAGTTTGGCCGCTCCCGTATCCACACCGACAACAGCGTAGAAGTTAAATACTATGACCGGCCTGACAGATTCCTCGACAAAATGGCCTTCTCGCTTACCGGCGACCTGGGATGCGAATATGGCGGCAAGGGAACAAGCATTGGCGCTCAGGGACAGACAGTCATTAACAACGTGAATTGTCATCACGATACCGCCACCAGCCGCAAGCAGACCTTCGCCGGGTGGATGGCGTACAACCGCTTCTGGTTCAAGAAGGACACGTATGGCCTGACCGTGGGAGGCGGCGCGATGGACAACCCAGGACGCTATCTCACCTTGTTGCCACCAATTAATGGTGCTGATGCCATCACCGGCTCGCCGTACTTCACCCAGAACCCCGGCGATCCGTTCAAGGCTTGGGATGCGTCGCTTACGTTTGACTGGATGCCCCGGCAGTATGTCACGTTCCGCAGTGAGTACGGGTATCGCCATGCGAATGTCCCGTATTGGTCGGGGCGCGGTGGAATAACTTCAGGCGTTAATACCTTTCCCAGCGTAATTCCCAATCCGAATGCAGGTTCCATCGTGCCGGGTACGTTGTTCTCGCCAGGCCCGTCCCTGTCTCCGACGCCAGGCTTTACCTGTGTGGCGGCAACAGGTTTCTGCCCTGACCTTAGAAACAATGAAGTCTCTCTGAGGTTTGCGGTGATGGTGAAGTTTTAGGCTGGGATTTCTAATCTCTCTGGGCCGTCATATCGCGGCGGCGGCCCAGAGGTGAGTTGATGCCGTGATTTACTGAGGTGCCATACATGGACCTGTTGATGATTGTCTTTACATTGGCGTTCTTCACCGTCGCAATCGCGTATACGGTCGCGTGCGACAAGCTGAAATAAGAGGCCCACGATGAACCTGGAAAACATATTGATGCGTGGCGGTTCCTATTTCCTCTCGGGAACCATGTACTGGACGATGAACGTGATTATGGTCGTGAGGGCCGCGCCCGCAGAGGTCGTATCCGTAACGCCAATCGAAGTTAGCCAGTGCTTCAACATCGGCAGAAGTAACGTGACTGCTGATGCG
>DAHUXF010000706.1 GCA_027307295.1 Acidobacteriaceae bacterium | reverse complement strand
GTTTTGACAAATTGGGGCTGGAGGAAGAACTCAAAGGCATGGAAGGAGCGGCTGAGGGCCACAATCTGGTGGAAATACAGGTGATTGCGCCCACTCTGGAGAGCATTGCCAAAGATGCCAGCGTGCTGAATATTGCCCGCAACAGGGCCAAACGGCTGCTGGCGAAAGCCGCCTCCGAATAAAAATGCTTAACTTAGATCAAGAACACTTAACATTAAGAAACTAAGCGTCGTGCCCGCAATCTAATAGAATAAGAAATGAAGAGCCCCAAGGAGGGTTTATGCCGCGCTTCTCAATTTGCCGGCTTCTGCCCCGTACGTTCACCAAGTCCGGGCTGATTCTCCCAGTTTTTCTTACGTTTGTTTTCTTGTTTGGCCCTCTCGCGCATGCACAGGAATCGGAAGACGCAGATGCGCACGACTCCCATGCGCGCATTGTCCGCATCAGCTATGTTGATGGCGAAGTCCGTCTTGATAGCGGCCACGGGTATGAGAATGTGACAGTCAACGTTCCGGTGACGGAACACAATTGGATTCAGACCCGGTCAGACGGCTGGGTGGAAGTGCAGATGGAAGACGGCAGCCTGGTGCGGCTTGCGCCCGATACACAAATCGCATTCACCGCGTTGGCGCGTCAGTCTTCCGGCATGGCCGTGACTACCATTGATCTTGACCAGGGTGAAGCGGAGTTCAAGATTGCCAGGCATAATGAAGGTGCCTTTCAAGTCACGGTAAAGAATAAAACCATTGTGCTGGAGCACGCCGGAACGTTTCGTGTCACCAGCACCAATGATGATCCGCTGGAGATTGCTGTTTTTAAAGGCGAAGTCTCTGTCCGCGATTCCGAAAGCGGCGGGGAAATCGCAGTGAAGAAGAATGAAACTTTTGTTATGGATGCCGCTGATGTGGCGCAGTATGCGCTGGACAAAGGCACACAGGCGGATGAGCTTGACCAGTGGAGCAAGCAGCGCGACGATTATCTCAGCAGCTATGCCGCCAACCGCAACTATGCGCAATCGCCATATCAGTATGGCGTCAACGATCTGAACTATTACGGCCAGTATTATGATCTTGCCGGATACGGAAACCTCTGGCAGCCTTACGGCGTAGGTCTGGGATGGGACCCGTTCGGGAATGGCTATTGGGGATTTTCATCCGGCTTCGGTCCTTACTGGGTATCTTCGTATCCGTGGGGCTGGATGCCTTATCGCTATGGTCACTGGGTGTTCATCAACGGACGCGGATGGTTCTGGGCTCCGGGAGGATGGAACAGCTGGCACACGCAGCCAAGATGGGTGAATGCGCCGCCAGGATTCCGCGCTCCCATTCC
>DAHUXF010000705.1 GCA_027307295.1 Acidobacteriaceae bacterium | reverse complement strand
ATTCGCGGCCAATCTCCTTCCTGATCTGCGTTCGTCTGCGAAAAGCCGGCAAAAAAGGTACACCGATCCTGGAACCGCTGTGCTGTTTTGTCTGAGCCCGCATGCTTTTCCCGCGCCTACCATTTATTCTGTATGCCTACACATGGACCCGATCAAGCTAACCCGCAAACTCATCGACATTGAATCCATCTCCGGTAATGAAGGCGCTGTGGGCGCTGAGCTGTATGAAGAGCTTTGCCGGCTTGACTACGCCGCACACAAGATGCCGGTGGCGCATGAACGGTTCAACGTTGTGGCCACGCTGGATGAGCGCAAGCCTGAGCTGGTCTTCTCCACGCACATGGACACCGTGCCGCCATTCATTCCTTCCTCAGAAGACCAAGAGAATATTTATGGACGCGGCTCATGCGATGCCAAGGGAATCATCGCCGCGCAGATTGCGGCTTGCCAGCGCCTGCGCGAGGAAGGCGCTGCGGTCGGCATGCTTTTTCTTGTCGGCGAAGAGCGCGACAGCCTGGGAGCCAAAGTGGCCAATGAAAATCCGCTGGGGAGCCGGTTCCTAATCAATGGTGAACCCACGGAAAACAAGATAGCGACCGCATCCAAGGGCGCATTGCGCGTTCAGGTCACGGCCAGCGGCAAGATGGCGCACTCGGCGTATCCGGAGCTGGGCGAATCAGCCATTGAAAAGCTTCTTGTTGCCCTGGAACGCCTGCGCGCCATGGAATTGCCTGTAAATCCTGAGGTAGGCCCATGCACGCTCAACATTGGATTAATTGAAGGTGGAAGAGCGCCTAACGTGATTCCGGACCATGCCCGCGCGCAACTTCTGTATCGATTAGTGGGTCCTTCAGAAATGTTACGCAAAGAAATCACTGCAGCCGTGAAAGATATTGCCCAGACGGAGTACGTGCTGGAGATTCCATTCATGAAGCTGCGTACCGTATCTGGGATCGACAGCATGGTGGCAAAGTTCACCACCGATATTCCTGCATTGAATCAATGGGGAACGCCTGTGCTGCTGGGACCAGGGTCCATCCATGTGGCGCATACGGACCGCGAATATATTTCCAAGAAGCAGCTTCATGAGGCTGTGGACTTGTACTGCTCGGTCGCAAGACAACTGCTCAACCGATAGCGCGCAAATTTGACCGTTACGCCAGACGCAGCGGACGTTCTGTCCACGCCACATCCCAATAGCGCCTGAATTTAAAACCATTTTCACTGAAGACGCCCACCGGCTTGAAGCCAAACTGTTCATGCAACTTGGCGGAAGCCGGGTTGGGCAAAGTGTATCCGGCCACAATGCGATGTACATCTTCGCCGGCGATGGATGCAAAG
>DAHUXF010000704.1 GCA_027307295.1 Acidobacteriaceae bacterium | reverse complement strand
TGAGCTTACCCACATGGTTGCGGTTTCCCCTTTGGACTTGGGGTCTTCGGAAACCATCTCCATGTCCACGCGCACTTTCATTTCTTTGGCGGTGTAGTTCAACAACTGTTTGCTGCCGGTTCCAGGTGCAAGCTGGACCTTGGGGACGATTTTTACTTGGCCCTGCTGGCCTTTGTGCTGCTTGGCCTGTTGCTCGGCGGCTTTCCGGCGGGCTTCTTCCATCTGCGTCCGCATTTCTTCAAATGTCATTACTGAATAAGTCTTTTTTCTGTTATCGATATGCGTGATTTTTTTGCCATCGAGATCGATGATCTCAACCATGCCCAGGCTATCTTCGCGCCGAAGTTTGTTCCCTTTAAGACTGATCGTGGATGTGGAACCTTGCGTGGACTGGCGCGCGTCTTTACTGAACACGCCAACAAATTTCATTGCTCCTGCAACGGAACCGCCGGTGATCTTGCTGCTTTCTGTGTATTGGAAGTCGGCGAAACAGGGCGTGGCCAAAGAGAAGATCAGCGCGCAAATCAGCGGGCCTGCAAGAACTCGTTTCATATCACCTCCGGGTGAAATTCGATTGTACCCGGATAATAAATACTCACAGAATAGGGTGTTCGGCTGTGCTTAACGCCCTTCTTGTCCTTACTGATGCCCTTATTGAAAGTCAGGATCTTCAGATATATGCTGCACTTCCTCTAATAAGCGGAAGCAGCCGGAGACGCCACAGCTCGGACAAAGTGGAAAGAGCTCATGTTTACGGAGACACAGTTCCAGCTTGTCCCTGCAAGCATCATGGTCAAGTCGCCACACGCCGGAAACCGGGACGCTGTCACCGCTCTGCAAAACGCCGCGAACGAATTGCTTTGGCATCTCAGTCATGTTTCAGGCTCCAAATTTGTTCAGGCATTCATCCGCATTACTCAGTAGTAAGGCAACTGTATTGCCAATCGCAAGTGATTGGAATGATTAGTGACAGGACTCTGAGGCAGGCACGCTCAGTAATTTTTTCATCACTTAAAAGTGCTTTTCGTTTATCTATGACAATGGTTGCTTGCAAGTTGATTAAAATCATTCATAGGTAGGTGATCCTGTTGCTGTCGCGCGAAATGATGGCGGCCAACTAAATTGAACTCGGCGCCTGCAAGATACGTTGCTGTGGCATCGTGCGATGGTCCTGATGTCTAGGGCCTTGATCGAGCCTGCAAGGCCACCTCAGAGGCAAAAATAGCGTCTTACTGGACTGCAGCGCCGGTAAAAAGGACCGTGATTTCGAAGTGTGCCAACCCGCAATGCTCCAAGTTACTGATGCGTATGGATGGAGGGAGATTTTTTGGATTCCCCGCAGAGAACAAGAG
>DAHUXF010000703.1 GCA_027307295.1 Acidobacteriaceae bacterium | reverse complement strand
CAATCTTGGTGACGCCTTCAACAATATGGACTACCTGGTCGCCAAACTCGCGGCGAATGTCTTCATGCGTGACCGGCGTGTCTTCAATGGCGTCATGGAGCAGTCCGGCAGAGATGGCCGTGGAATCCAGCTTCATGTCCGCCAACACCAAAGAAACTTCCAGCGGATGGATCAGGTACGGCTCACCAGAGGCGCGAGTCTGGCCCTGATGATGTTTTAGGGAGAAATCATAGGCCTTGCGGATAATCTCAAGATCGTCAGATGGGCGGTTTTCAGCGACCTTGCCCAACAACTGCTGGAACTTGCCGTTCAGCAGCTTCAGCTCTTTTTGCGAGGACGGCTGCGGGTTTGTCGCCATGTTCAATTATAGCGTGAAAAAATGCGGTTTTTTTAGGTGTAACGCGAAAGCGGGGTTCTGCTACGGATTCACCCGGCAGGATAAACACGTGGGCAGCACGCAAGAATGGCGGCTGCGCTCGTTCTGCCCTTTGAACGCCAATCTGGTCTTAATGCATCAGGCTTACAATCAAATTGGTCACTTGAAAGGAGAATGTGATGTCATTTCGTTTGCTTGCAGGTTTGCTATTACTCGGATCCTTCGCCGTGATCAGGGCTTTCATACCTGTTCCAACGGCACAGGTGACGCAGAAGCAACCAATCTATCCTAAATGGGAATATAAGGCGCTCAAGCTGGAAGCAAACCAATGTCTGTATGAGAACCAAGTTGCGGCCGCGCTGAACTATGCCGGCGAAGAAGGATGGGAATTAGTCAGTTATGAGCGCCTGGGCGGCTTATTCCAGGATGCCAACGGCACGCTTCTCATTCGTCCCGCAGCCACCGGCCCAGGGCGTGACCATACCCCGCAGACAGCCGACTCTTTTCAAGGAACAATCACGATGAAAATGGGGCAAATCCAGCCAGGAGCATGCAGAATATTACTTAAGCGAGAGGCGTTTGCGGCGAATCGATAGATCTCATGAGTAACGCTGAATCTGAGACAAATTCCTGACTGGACTGCTATAGATTCGCGCCTTTCGTGTTGATTCGCGGCCCACTTTCTTCCTGCTCTGCGTTGTTCTGCGAAAGTCTTCGACTAAGATCGTGAACACTGGCCTACCGGGACACATACGATCGCGGTGTCGCGCTTGCCAGCGCAAGGATAACTCCGGCAAACAACATCGTGTCGGCAAAATAGTTGATCCCTTCCACCTTGATTGCGATACCCGGGTCAGACAGCGCCACGATCAAGACAGGTGCATAGATAACGAGGACCATCAGTAAAATCCAACCACCGACGCAGGTTGCCACGGTGCGAGTTTTTCTGTTCAGCAGAACGCTTCCCGCGACTACGAGAAGAGCTGCG
>DAHUXF010000702.1 GCA_027307295.1 Acidobacteriaceae bacterium | reverse complement strand
GGTCCCAACTCAGCAGGTCAGCATATTCGCGGAAACATTCAGGGAAGTTCTTTTCGCTGAAACGCTCATTCACGCCGGGATCGGTCAGGTACGCCTGCCCGGTAAATTTGGAGCTGGGATAGAAATACTGTTCTTCTTTCCAATGAACAGCAATCTGCGCTTCCGTCAATTCTGTTTCTTGCTCTTTTTCTTTCATTACGCGAGCGTCAGCCATGGTATTGACCTCTTGGAAAATCGGCCTCTGCGAACACGCAGGGCCCGCATGAAATGGGCTGAAATAAACGTGCGGGTGGCAACAGCCGCCACCCGTCAGTCCGAAACAGAATTATCGTACACCCCGGCAGCGGCCAGCTGACAATCTGCCGGAATTTTACTTGGTATCCTTGACTTCGCCCCAGATTTGCACATGGCGCGTTTCTCGCAACGCAATGCTGCCTACAATGAACGTTATGGCGGCAATCCCGATTGGGTAGTAAAGGCCATCAAACGGATTGCCGGTTGCTGCCGGAATCCAGACACAAACAAGCGGCACCAGTCCCCCAAAGACGCCGTTGCCAATGTGGTATGGCAGGGAGAGAGAGGTATAGCGAATTTTGGCCGGGAATGCCTCAACCAGATAAGCCGCAATTGGGCCATAAACCATAGTGACGAAGATCACCTGGAGGAAAACCAGCCACATGAGTTGGGTCTTATCTGCATTGGTGGCGGCCGCAGCTGTGACATACTTTCCTGTCGCGTCCACGGTTTGCGGCGTGAGCACCGTTGCGCCCGTAACTTTATTCTTGGTGGCATCCACGTGCCGCACATCATTCCCCGCCGCGCGCTGCATTGCAGGATAAATGCCGAATTCGGTCCCTGGCAGGCGGTAGGTCAGACACGCCAGAAGAAGTCCGGCCATAATGATTTTTTTGCGGCCAATTTTGTCCGAGAGCCAGCCAAACAAGACAAATAGAGGCATGCCCAGCAGCAACGCCTTGGCCACAATGATGCTTGCATCACGGGCAGGTACCTTCAAAATCGTCCCCATAAAAAACAGGGCAAAGAATTGTCCGGTATACCAGACGACGCCCTGGCCTGCCGTGGCCCCAAAAAGCGAGATCAGCACCTGCTTCAAATTTGGCCATTTAGTGAAGGCCTCTTTCAAGGGCGCAGCAGAGGCCATTCCCGTACTCTTGATCTGCTGAAAAATGGGAGATTCCTTCATCTGCAGCCGGATGTATAAAGAAATAAGCACCAGGATCAGCGAAGCCAGCACCAGCCCGATCAGGATGGCGTCGCGCACGCTCTTGATCGAGTCGTTCACAATCTCGGACTGGTCGTAATACGGCACGAGCGCCGCACCGCGGGGCAGGGCACGGTGGATCTGCTCGATCTCCC
>DAHUXF010000701.1 GCA_027307295.1 Acidobacteriaceae bacterium | reverse complement strand
AGCTGCGCTGTAAGAAAGAGCGAGTTGGTGTCCTGCCGGTAAGGAGTCAGCAGCTCCGAGCCGATGGCAATGATCTCAGCGTTCACTTGAGCAGTTTATATGAGAGACAGGCCCTGGATGCCCCACGTGAGGTGGAAAACCGAATTCGTTGTCACCAGAACGGCCCCGCCAGTACGGGTGAACGCCAGTCCTACCAGGTTCTGTCCGGCGACTACGAGGCTGGCCTTCTTGTCCGGCGTGATCCTTACAATGCCCCGCTTCCCCTGGAGTGAAGCGGCCACGTACAAATTGCCCTGCGTATCAAAAGCCATTCCCTGGGGACGCCCCAGCCCGCGATAAAAGACTGAAACGGTGCCGTGTGAATCGACCGTTGAAACAGCGTCAAAGCTGGACGTGGTGGGGCCGGTGACGTAGAGTGTTTTTCCATCCGGGGCAAATGCCAGATGGTAAGCGGCCACGCTTGGCTCCAGCGTGGCAAAGACAAAGATCTGCCGGTCAGGCGCGATCCGCCAGATAGTCCCGCTGCGGTCGCCTACATAGAGATTGCGTTCATGGTCAAAGGCAATGCCGGTGGCCACGCCCATGCCCTCAGCATAGGTGGTCATGGTCCCATTGGGGGCCACGCGGTACACCGTGCCGTCATAGCGCGAGGAAACATAAAGCTGCCCTTGCGGATCAAAGGCCATTCCGGTGGCATTCATCAGATCGGACAAAAATGGCTTGACGTTGTAATTGGTGTCGATCTTGTAAATCGCCACCGGGACTTTCTGTCCGCGTCCCCCGGAGTAGGTGACGTAGATATTCCCTTCCTGGTCCACGGCTGGATTGGACACAGGATGCAGGCTTTCCGCAATTGGCTGGGCGATCTTCAACTCACGTCCATTGCTGGTGTGGCCGTTGTTGCTGATGGTCACCTGGCCGGAGTGCGCTCCATAGGGCACGCGGGCAATCAGGAAGTCTTCCGCGCTGACCACCAGCGAACCGCGCACGCCGTTGAACATCACCTCAGGCCGCGCGAGTTGCGGCGGCTTGAGAGACCGCCCCACGATCTTGACCTCGCCTCCGGGCAATGAGGCAGGCGGGTCAATGGCCTCAATATAAGGATTGCCATCAACATTCTTTTTGCCCAGCAAGCTTTCGGTAATGCCCATGAGGTCCCGGCCTAACGCGCTATAAAATGCAGCCAGAGTTGCAGCAGGACAAGCGCGTACAGTCCCGCTCCTACGTCATCCAACATGATCCCGGTTCCCCCCGGTAAGTGTTCCAGGCGGCGAAGGGGAAACGGCTTCAATATGTCAAAGCTACGAAAGAGTATAAAACCCGCCAGTAGGTATTTCCAATGCAGAGGAACACCAATCAGCGCAATCAACTGGCCGGCAACCTCAT
>DAHUXF010000700.1 GCA_027307295.1 Acidobacteriaceae bacterium | reverse complement strand
ATCACCACCCGGGCCACGCCGCCGTCGAGGAGCTCCTCGGCGTCGGTGCTCGTGCGCACCCCGCCCCCGGCCTGGACCGCCGCCGGCGTCTGCCGGGCGATGGCGAGGACGTCGGCCCTTCCCGCCGGCCGGCCGGTGCGGTTTTCTGTTTCCGGAGAGGGCATGGCTCCGCGTGAAGGCGAAGCCGCAACTTCCACATTATCGCCAGTCAGCACTCCTGAAGGCTCCGGCAATTCTTACTGGTATCTGCTCGGCGCCATGGTGATTGTTGTTGCAGCCGGCGGAATCTGGCTGTGGCGCAAGGCTGCCGCCGGACGGCCAGTCAAGGAAGCGCAAAAAAATAAAGCAGCAAAAGCTGCTCCAAACCGTTCCCCCCGCAATAATGCTTCACAGCCCGTTGCCCCGGCAGCACCAGCGCCGGGCAATATGATTGATGTTCTCAAGGACGAACTCTTTCAACTGGAAAGCGACCGCCTGAACGGGAAAATCACGCAAGAAGAGTATGCGAAAAACAAAGCTGGCCTGGACGCGCTGCTTCGCCGGCAAATAAAAAAATAGGCGCCCGCTCATCCGTCGGCATGATTGCTGGTGGGTGTGCAAATGCAAGCATATAGACTAATGGCGGCCTATCCCTGACTTGCGAACGGCCTAACTTAACAAATCTTTTGCTATCTTTTTACAGCTGGCGCATGTCCTTTTTTGAGATGATTACGAACGCCATCTGTCTATAGATACAGCAAAGGCCGATAACAACCGATATCGCAGTTCAGGCAGGACGCAATTTCGACAATCGGCCATCTCCTGAGCGTAAAAGAGAAGGACAATACGCGAGCCGCGCGTGCGCGACGAGCGGCATGCAACAGGAGCATAAATTCACAGTTGCAGGAGAATTCTGATTGCTCACAGGGTACAGAACATTTGTAATGAATTGCACACACCCATTCACGGTTTTGATCTGTGGCAGCCTGCTGGTTGCTGCCGCTTCGCCGGTGCAGGCGCACGCGCAGCCCCAACAGGCAGCGCAGAGCGCCCCTGTCGCAGCAAAAAACGTCGGCACGTTGAAGTCGATCAACGGGAATATCCTGGTGTTGAAATCCGATTCCGGCCCCGAAGTAACCATCACGTTGCAGGAGGGTGCGCGCATTGTGCGTCTGGCGCCAGGCCAGACAGACCTAAAGAGCGCCACGCCCATGACGCCGGGCGAACTTCAGGCAGGCGACCGCATCCTGGTGCGCGGCAAGCCCGCGGAAAATAACGCGATTGCTGCTACCTCAATTGTGGTGATGAAGCAGTCGGATGTCGCGCAGAAACAGCAGCAGGACCTGCAGGACTGGCAGAAGCGCGGGACCGGCGGCATTGTGCATGAGGTGGATGCTGCCAGCGGCCTC
>DAHUXF010000006.1 GCA_027307295.1 Acidobacteriaceae bacterium | reverse complement strand
CCAGCCAACCTATAGATTCATACGATCAGTATGTTCATGAATCAGCCGTGCGGTGAGAGTGCAAAAGCCAGTGTGCGCTGGTGGTTGTGCCCGGCTGCGCCTTAGATATAACGATCTTCCGCTGCAAGCGCGTACAGCAGATTTCCCTGGAAGGCAGACTTGCGTAAAGCGCCGTTTTCGTAATCAAGTATCCACCGCTTCCTGATCGCCAGTCCCGCTTGCTGGAAAAGGTCTTCGAGTTCCTTTTGGATGAACACGTGTCCACGGGCCTGAACGCGATGGCCATCCAGTTCCCAGGATGCAATGACATCTCCATTCCGATCTGACCAAGACATGTGGTCGCGCACCATCCGCCACAATGTCGCATTCCAGCCATATGCACCGGCATTATATCGGTGGTTAACATCAAGAAACATTGTTCCGCCGGAGGCCAGTAGTTGCCGGGCCCGTGTAAGCATCAAGATTCTTTCTTCGGTGCCCGTCAGGATTCCCAGGACATTCCAAAGGCAGGTGATTAATGCAAAGGGCCCGGCGGACTCGGGAACTTCCGTAGCCTTGCATCCCCATACCTCCAACGTCGCGGGAATCTGCTTTCTCATCTCGGCGCTCGGCTCCAGAGCAACGACCCTGGGAATGTTGGCCGCAGCGGCAATGCGAAGCGTACGCACAGCGTTCCCTGCGCCAATATCCAGCAATGACGCGGCCCCATGGCCATGCGCCACAATGATTTGTTCCACAGCCTGCAGATAGCGGCTTCTGGATGCAGATATGTTGCTGTAGTGAGCAGCCAGGGACTCGTAGGCCGCTATGGCATCCATGGGGTCGTGATTTCGTGGGGAGCGCGCGCTCATGCTGCTTTCGCTTCGCAGTCAGATCAGATGCACCAAGCTTTGGAGACATACCAAGACACGAAAATTTGCATGAGAGAGAAATAAATGTGGCGCATACCGATGCAGCGCAAATGATTCTGGTTTGTCCGTCTTAAAGAGAGCCATTGAGGCGCAATTTATGCAAGGGGGAGAAGCTCTCGTGCGTTCAAAGATATTGTCCTTGCGCAAACCAGGCCTGGTAGAGCGCGGCCGGCAGCTGATCAGAGGTTCCATTCCTGGACTCATCGAACGAGATGGAGAAGCGTTTCTTCAAACCGGACGGTTGGTCCTGGGCACGCTCAAGGGTTTTATGGAGGCCGTCAGGAAACATAACTGGTCTGGATTGCGCTGGTATTATTCGTCAAAATTTTCCGGTAGCTTTCTCGGGCTGAACCATTTATCGCTTGATTCGGACAAAGACGATATCAGGATTTACCGGTTTGTCGGCAGTGATACTCCCTGTCGGCGTGAAGATGCGGTGACCGAGTGGAGTTCCTATATTGCGAACTTCACCGATACCGAAGAGATTGGGTTGCATCTGCACAGATTGGAAAGCTGGGACCCCGCATATCCCGTGGTCGCAACCATTCGCATGGAGCATATCGGACGGCCCTATGGAGCGGAAAGAGCGGGAATTGACCGGGCTTATTTTAAAGTCGCATGGGAACGAGTCGGCAATTCATTGCAAATAATCGATCAGGCCCTGGTTGAAGGAGAACGCATTCTTTCCGATCAGCCTTTGTTTGCCAACGTGGGCCAACGAGCGGGAATTGATTTCAAAAATGAGTATTACCCTGAATTCCTGAACAAGTCTCTGGAATTCGGCATGATCCGCTACGGGCCAGGAGGGATCACGGCCGTCGATTACGACAATAACGGCCTGTATGACCTCTTTATTCCCGATGGCATTGAGTCAAGACTCTTTCGCAATCGAGGCGACGGAACATTTGAGGATGTAACCCAGGAAGCCGGCCTTTCCGGACTGGATGGTGTAAGCGTTGCCGTATTTGCCGACTATGACAATGACGGGTTCAAAGACATTTTTGTTTCGCGCACATTCCGTCCGAACCAGCTGTTCCATAACAACGGCGACGGCACATTCACAGATGTCACAAAGGAATCCGGGATTGGTGAAGATTGCTGCACTACGGTGGCTGCCTGGGGCGACTATAACAATGATGGTTTCCTGGACCTTTACGTGGGCAGATATTTAGATCCGCGGAAGTGTATTCCCACAACTTTCTACGCACGGAACGGCGAGCCGAATCAGCTTTATCGCAACAACAAAGACGGCACATTTACCAATGTGACAAAAGAAGCAGGCGTGGGTGACACAGGGTTATGCCTGGGAGTGGTTTGGGGCGACTACAACGATGACGGCTATCCAGACCTTTTTATTGCCAATGATTTTGGGCGCAAGACGTTGTATCGCAACAATGGCGATGGCACTTTCGCAGATGTCACGGCGAAGACCAATACGCTGGCCTATGGCGCTGGCATGAGCGCATCTTGTGTTGACTATGACAATGACGGCAGATTCGATTTTTATGTGACCCATATTCGGTCAGATCACGCCTGGTATGCGGAGGGCCCGACCGTTCGCCGTTACATGCTGCGGTCATTTACCCAGGGCACATGGAAGACTGACATGCCGTTGTACCTGGAGATATTGCGGCAATCAGGATTTGGTTTTGTCGAAGTCTTTCAGCAGATGGCTTCCGGGAATACGCTCCTGCACAACAAAGGCGACGGTACTTTTGAAGACACCACATGGAAGGCCAATGCAAATCCTCTGGGTTGGTTCTGGGGCGCTGCGTTTGCCGATTTTGACAACGATGGCTGGCAGGACCTTTATGTCGCCAACGGCTGGGTGTACAACGACAAGGGGACCGAGATTGAACTCGATTTCCTTAACAACGTAGTCACGAACCAAAGCACCTATAAAACCGGGCTGTACTTTGATCCAAAATATTTCCAGAACAATTCCTGGCATGGGTGGGAGCGCAACCGCTATCTCCGGAATAATGGGGACGGCACTTTCAGTGAGATCGGCCGCGGCACAGATACCGATTTGCTGATGAATAGCCGGGGAGTTGCCGTTGCCGATTTCTGGAACCGCGGCGTTATGGATATTGCCGTTGCCGCATCCGACGACCGGCATGCGCTCTTGAAAAACATCGGCAACTATTCCCGTAATTGGCTCCAGGTTGAACTTGTGGGCACCGCTTCCAATCGTGATGCTGTAGGCGCCCGCCTCACTCTGTATGCCGGCGGCGGACAGCAGTCGCGCGAAGTGGTGCTGGGAGACGGTTACGGTTCCCAGAATTCCCTGCGCATGCATTTCGGTTTAAATCAATCTGACACAGTCGACAAACTCGTGGTCCGCTGGCCGGCTTCCGGGACCACGCAGACTTTCACAAATTTCAAGGCGAACCGGATCCTGCAGATCACCGAAGGCGAGTCAGCCTTTATTGAAAAGCACTATCGCTCCGGCTTGGCAGCGGTTAAAAAAGGAGCGGCTGAGTAGGTGGTCTTTGCCGGCTGAATGTAATGGAAGCCCACTTCCATTGCGATGGAGATTAACGTGTTGAAGGGGTTTAACGGGTGCAAGCTGTTGAAACAATGGCCATGGCATTCTCGCAAATCTTCCCTGAAGAGGTTGTCTCTTTTGATGTTGAGCGATTCACGCGTTGCCGTGGGGGTGCTCTGAAGCTGCAGGCCCCATCCCAGCAATGGGCTTTGCAGCTTCAGTTGCTAGGTGCAGCAAGTGAAGAACAAGTCCGCCGACTGACTTTATAAAACACTGAAGAATGGAGCGAGCCCATGGAGATCCAGGAAATCCGAGATGCGGTAAAGCAGGCGATCAGTAAAGTAACCGGGATTGATCCCGGCACTATTTCCGATTCAGCTTCCTATGAAGAAGACCTCGGATTAGATTCTCTCTCAATCCTCGAAGTCGCTGTAAGCGTTGAAAGCCAGTTCAAAGTCCAGGCCAGCGATGAAGAGCTATCAAGCATTCGTACCATTGAAGACACTGTCAATATGGTCAAGAAGAGGATGCCGGCTGAGGTACTTTAAGCCGGCAAATTTGAAATATCACGCAAGCATAGACGAAGGTTCCATTGGAGAACCTGCTTTCGATGGAGGGATCAATATAAGCACTTGGGTACGTAGCGGTGATTACGCGCCCGAAAAAATTTGAGAGCTAGTTTTTTGCGGCAGCAGCCATACGGTCGGTGGCGGCTGCCTTTTTTCTATCCTGACGTATGCCGCAGGGTCAATAACCTGAAGATGATATGGGACGCTTTACCTGTTGGCGGATTGTGACTTTCAACGCTGCTAGGCAGTGTCATGCAAGTGGAGGAGATGCATGCGGCCTAGATAATCTCCCACGATGACGGTCTCTGCATTTCTGCTGGCGGCCAGGCACAATAAGGATCCATCAGATGAGAATGCGGCAATGTCTCCGCCGTCATGCGACCACACCTTGAGAGTATTATTTTCAAAAGCGGCGATTAAATACTTTCCACTGGATGTAATGACAAGGCCCGTTACCGGGCTGGAGGGCGCGGTAAAAGAACGCAGTAGTGTTCCCGTTTTCAGGTCCCATAGCTTTATGGTCCTGTCTGTGGAGGCAGAGATGGCCTCTGTCCCGTCGGATGAAAAAACAGCACGAGTCACAGATCCTGAATGACCGGCAAGCGTTAACAGCTCTTTATCTAGTTGCAGGTCCCAGAGTTTTAAGGTCTTATCATACGATGAAGAGAGCGCCTGGCTGCCATTCTTCGCGATGGTAATGGAGCTTACCCATGCGCTATGGCCAGAGAGCGTTCGGACTATCTTCCCTGTACCCACGTCCCAGATTTTAACGGTTTTATCAAAGCAGGCTGAGACTGCATGTCTTCCATCCGGGGTGACTGCCACAGCGATAAGCGGCTGCGCATGGGAGACTACAACATGCTCCAGGTTTTGATCTGTCAGATCGCGCATGGTCAACCCTGCCGGAGTTGTCGTGAAAGCCATTTTTGTGGAATTTCCTTCCAGTGTATGCAGCTCGGTTCCTGCCTGCATGTCCCATATCCGGAGAGTTTTGTCATAGGACGCTGAAAGGGCGCGTCTGCCGTCCGGCATAATAATCACCTGGCTTATTGCACCAGAGTGACCACGCAGCGTGCGCAGTTCGCTTCCAGTCTGGATGTCCCACACTTTCAAGGTACCGTCATGGGAACCTGAAAGCACCCATCGGCCATCCAGACTTGCCGCCACTGCGCTCACGGGCCCGGAATGCCCCGCAAGAGTGTGCAGGAGCGTGCGGTCTTTGCAGCTCCACACCTTTAAGGTTTTATCGTATGAGCCGGAAATGGCGAGTTGTCCATCCTCAGTAATGGTGACGCACGATATGAAATTCAAATGCTCCGCAGACTGTTCGAGCTTTGTTTCCATTCTCCAAACCTTCAGAGTCGTGTCATCAGAGGCTGAGATGGCCCGAGTTCCGTCAGGAGTAATGGCCACCGCTGTTACACCACCGGAGTGCGCAGTGAATGTGCGCAACTCAGCACCGTTATTTAATTCCCATACTTTGACTGTTTGATCCGTGGAGGCCGAGGCTGCCTGCTTTCCATTGTTAGAAACAGCCAGGGCTGTGATGGCTTGTAAGTGTCCGCAAAAGATCTGCAGTTCAGTGCCGCTTTGCAAGTCCCATAATCGCAGTGTTCTGTCATGGGCAGCAGAAAGCGCTTTCGTTTCGTCCGGGGTAAGCGCCACTGCGGTGACCCGTCCCGTATGGCCCACCAGTACATGCAGTTCCTTGCCCTGGGCCAGGTCCCAGACTCTCAATGTTTTGTCATTTGACGCAGAGACGGCTCGCCTTCCATTGGATTTTATAGCGAGAGCGGTGATGGTATCAGCATGACCGGTTAAGTCAAAGCGCTGTGTGCCGCTTTCCAGGTCCCAGACTTTAAGAGAGTGGTCGGACGAAGCTGAGATCGCGAGCTTACCATCCGGAGAAACTGCCAGGGCGCTTATCCGACCACCGTGGCCGGCAAGTGTGCGGATATCGGTCCCTGCCTGCAGGTCCCAAACTTTCACAGTGCGATCGTCGGAAGCAGAGATTTCCTGCTGCCCGTCTTTAAAAATGGAGACGGCACTCACCACGTTCTTATGGCCTGATAGGGTGTGAACAGTTGAACCTGTTTCCAGGTCCCAGACCTTCAGGTTGGTATCGTCGGATGCAGAGACTGTGCGCCTTCCATCCGGGGTGATGGCCACCGAATCAACAGATCCAGCATGGCCTGCCAGAGTGCGCTTGAGGCGGCCTGTTTCCAGGTCCCACACCTTCAACGTACCATCCACCGATGCAGAAACGGCCAGCTTTCCGTCTGCTGATACCACAACGGCATTGACGCGGAGCGAGTGTCCGGCAAGAGTGAAGAGCATCAGTGTGCCGGGCACCCAAAGCGTTGAACAAACCGGCTCCAGCCATGGAGCAGCCTGACTGCTGCGAATTGTGCTAAGCAAATTCTGGATCGAAGGCGAAGCGGAGGCCTTTAGACGTCCAAATAGCTGGCCTGCAAGCTGGATTTGGTCCTTGGCCAGCACGTGGGCGGAAAGCTGAAGAGTCTGTTGAATCAACCGGAGATCAGCATCTTCTCCGGCAAATTCATAATCTGCCACCAGACTGCTGACGCCACCAGTGCGCAGTTTTACGCGCATCCATTCGGGGCACAGGAGCAAAGAGTGCAACTCCTCCATTTCGCCGGCCTCGCGCAGATGATATGGCAGCCAGGCAAAATAGTAACCATCATCCGGTCCACTTGCCCATCCTCCATGGAGCGTGCATTTATATGCTGAGATCAGCTTGCGATGCAGCCGTTTTAAATCAGGAGTCCGGCTATGCAGATAGTCCAGTTGCAGGTCATGCAGCGTGATGCCCGTTTCATCGCGGGTGGCAAGGGACGCTTCTTCCCAGCCCTCAACAGTGTCATCCACGTCATCTGCTTCTGTGTCCCAGAAGATTTGCAGCACAGACATGGGAATTACCACGTCGGGCGGGAAGACGGCCAGATCCTGATAGCGTGCTTTTTGCAGGGGCTTGAGCGACTCAACGCTGACCTGCGTGGCCTCAAACAGGTCGGAATAAAGATAGTCAGAAAGTTGCAGGCCCAGTTTTTGCATCTGGCCTTCTTTCAATGCGCGCACAATGCGCGCCCACTCGTTCTTTCCTTTTCGCGCTCGCGCCCCCAGCATGGCCAATCCCAGAGGAAGGGAGCCGCACCTGGCGATAATTTCCGCCGCTTCCCTGGGAAGCTCATTCACGGCCAGGCCGCTCTTGCGGGCCAGTAGAGTCATTGATTCCTCTTCATCCATGGCTTGTGCCACGAACTCTTCAGCATCTGTCCCGTGGATCACTTCCTGACTTCGCGTGGTGAGCAGGATGCGGCACCGCGGAGCATCGCCGAGAAAGTGCTTCACATGCCGGGGGTCCCACACATCATCCAGCACGATGAGAACGGACTTGTCTTTTAAGGTCATGCGCAGCTGGTTTTCAGATCCATAAAGAGTGTCATAGCCTTCCAGAGAATCGCCCAGGGCCTTGGCCAGCTCGCGGATTTGTTCAAGAAGGTGGCAATTGGAAGGATTCTTCCCGATCGTAACCCACATCACGCCGTCAGGAAAAGCGTCCTGAACAGCCTCATCATGGCAGATGGCCTGTGCCAATACGGTTTTGCCAATTCCTCCCATTCCTCGGATGGCGGTGATTGGCGTTGTGCGTTGATCTTTCTCCTGGATGATCGCTCTTCGCAGACTTTCAAGCAGATGCCGGCGGGGAACAAAATGAAGTGGTAAGGGTGGAAACGTAAGATAGCGCTTTTTATATTTTGCCAGCAGCGATGCAGTTACCTGGTCATTGCCGATGGCTGCTATCAGCTGCTTCAGCCCTGCCCCATAGTCTCCGTAGAAGGGAAGATATTGTTCCGTTTCCAGATGAATAGGAAGCTCAGCATCTTTCTGCAACATCACGGGAATGACCCGCTTGCCCTTTCTAAGGGCGCGCAGTTGTTCAGCCCGGCAGATGTCCGAGTGATAAGACCCTTCGCTGAGCAAGGCCACAATGACATCCGCCTGGTCGATCGCAACTTCAATATCGGTGGTCCAGTGAGCGCCGGGAGTCAACCGTTGCTGGTCCCACCATGTGGTGAACCCAGACGCATGCAGATCATCGGCCAGCCTGGAAGCGAGTACAGCTCCATCGGCATGTGCATACGAAATGAACAGCCTTAAGGGGCTCTTTATTGTGGAAGAAGGCACGGAAGTTTGTTGGGGTTTCAGTTTATTAGACACATCTAGGCAGATCTCTTTGCTAAGCCGCCAGGAGTGTCACGAGTCCGTCTGTTGGAAAGGTCGTTTGCCTTGTTGTACGGGGCATCGTCTCTTGCGCTTTGCGCACGGCGAGGATTCAGCGCGAATGGGACCTTTGTTGCCCCCATGGTCAGGGGACGGCATTGTTGAAGCCAAATGCCGCGGAGGTGCCAGGTAAGAGACACTTGAAAACGGGCAATTTGCGGAGTGAAGAGTGTCTTTTTGGAACCGGTGATATTTCGACCCGATGGATTATGGGGCGTCTGGGTCCGGGACAATGCTTTCGCTGTGAACAATTTTCGCGATCGTGCTCCGGCAGTGTTGACAATCCGCAAGATGCAAAACGATTCCTACATGTTCTGCCGCCGACACGGTTCCGCTGATAAAAGCTGCCATCTGCTCCGCGTCCACATGCTGCGAGCCGGGGTTTCCGGCTCGTGGCGACATCTGCGGGTTTGCTGCACGTTCTTTTAGCCAGGAAATGGGCACAAACGGGAGACCTGCTTGCATACTGATCACGCCCCGTACTCTGGCGCATGATCATTATTTTCTGTATTTATTGATTCCATTTTCAGCAAAGTTGATGTATGTAAGGAATTGTAAGCAGACACCAGTTTGCAAACTTAGCCTGGATGAAATGCTGTTTCATCGAAAAAGCAGTGCCGCTCAGCCTCCGCTTTCCGTCAGCAGGTTATTACAGGCAAGGCAACGTCAGTGCTTTTGCTTGTTCGATTGTGCAGCTGTTCATCTTGTCTAACACATGTATCACACATGTATATGCATTTCAAGTATTGAACGCTTTTCAGCAGCACTAAGTTTTATTTCAGAACAATAGGAGGCCCCGGCCCCGGCTTGCGTTAACTGAACTTTACAAGCGAGGGCCCTGTCCGCTTTAACTCGAGTGGGATGCCGGCATACTCGTCTTATTTCCGGGTATGCCCGACATTTTAATGAGATCGAGTATGGAAATAGGATTCCGCGGGTTTTCCACAATGTCACTGAGACATTCCTGGATCGCAGGCCCGCTCATGCTGTATTTCTTGGCCAGGATTGCGATAATGTGTTCCCGCAACTTGGTTTGCATCCTTTCAAGACGGCGCGTGACGTTCGATTGGTGGATCCCCAGCAATTCCGCAATTTGGCCCAGTTGCAGGCCATCCTCATAACGCCACAGAAGGAGCAAACGTTCTTCCGGCGTCAACTCATTGCATGCCAGGGCAACAGAATCGGCAAGACGTGCTCCGTACCGCCTGAGGCATATTGCCTGGTCCAGTTTTGCCAGCGCCGGCCTGTCCATGGTATTCAACTCAATTTCTGTGGTTTGAGAGTATGCCTTCGAGCGCCGGGCATTAATTGCGCGGTTGCATATGACAACGCGCAGCCACGTGCACAGGGAACTTCTCCCGTCATAAGAGAGAATGCGGCTTGACCCCGAGCTATCGGGAAGAAACAGGTCGGCCAGCAGATTATCCGCGAGGTCCTGCGCGACATAACTTTGGCGAAAGAACAGTCTGGCCAGGTCATGAATAAATGCCTTGTACGTTACGCCTAGAGTCTTCCATGCGACACAGGAGCGTACCGGACCGGAAGATCCGTTAGCGGTCAGCCCGGCGCCTTCTTGCGCACAGGCCGTCGCCAGGTAAAGATCGCGTCCATGCAACTTGCTTACGAATGATATGGCCGCGTGTTCTGGCGGGGCTGGCCCCAGATGCTTGCGAATGATGGAGCATACGCGATCAGCATAGGTTTGCTGATCCAGCCCCAGATCGCCATAGCGCTCCAGGCCTTCGGAATATCCAATAGCGATGAGGCCCTCTAGATGGGAGGATGGCAACATGTTCATACCTTATCTGGCTGGTTTTTGTTTTCCCGCCACAAACAAAGAGGTGATTTATCGTACAGATCTACCAGTTCATTTCGACTGTGAACAACCTTGCTCCTGAAGTTGCCGGCATCGCCGGCCCCTAGGGGAGCGGACGATTGCGTCCATAACGGTCGTGGGCATTTACAAATTCTCCGCTTGCCATAGCGGCTGCTATGGAGATTTCTCCGGCCAAGAGGGCGGCCGCCGCAATTTCTGCTAACTTAGGGGCGCCGTCTTTTCCACTGACGCCCATGATTTCCAGGCATTCGCGGCCAGTCCCCAGACCGGTGCCGCCGCCAACAGTTGCTACAACCAGTGAAGGAAGAGTAACACTGACATAAATCTTCTCTTCATCAATGAGTTCAAAATTCGTTATTCCAATTGCTGAGTTTACAATGTTCGCGACGTCTTGCCCACACGCAATGAATAGGGCCGCCAGGCCATTGGCAAAGTGACCGTTATAGCCGAGAGCGCCAGCCTGCATGTGTCCAAGCACCGTGTGGTGCCAAAGGTCAACCAAATCGGCAGGGGTCACATGTAAATAGTTTTTCAACAGCGCCGCGGAAAGAACTGCCCCTGCAACTACTTTCTTCCCCTTGCCTCCGGGCAATAATGCTCCGCTTGCGTGCTTTTCTGATTCGAGCCCGCTGAAAAGATAATAAGTAAGCGCCTGAGTGTGGCGCAAAAGCCACTGGCACGCTCGTTCGGTGGCCTTTACAATCATGTTCATGCCGTGAGCGTCGCCGGTGAAGTATCTGAAATTCACTATAACTTCTTTTCCCACGGCTTGTGCATCCACGCCCAGGAGCTTGCCATGCCTGGTTGTCGATTCAGCCTGTTCTTTAAGACCGGGAAAAAGCTCTTCTAATTGGACGGCGAAGTCGTACGCCGCTCCCACGTCAGAAAAGAGGAAGACCGGACAAGTTCGATTCTCATCGCGGAAAATTCTGGCGGTAACCCCGCCGGACCTGGTGAGCGCCACCATCCCCCGCTCATACGAGCGGACAAGCGCGCCTTCGGTCGTAGCCAGCGGAACATAAAAAATACCTTGCGCATGCATTCCATGAATCAATAAAGGGCCGGCAATACCCAGGGGCACCTGCACTGTCCCTACCGGATTTTCGATGTTCCCCCGCATGAGTTCTCCGGCGATGGAATGTTTTCCGATATGGGAAAGCGTGCTTCCGGTCTGTTTTTCCAGCCACTCTCTCCGCGCCACCAGTGCTTCTGGCTCGTACCCCTGCCGGTGAAATCGAGGCACAAGAAACGTGTCCAGGGACGCTTTGGCTGAACTTGCTGTCGATTCTGATAGTGCTGACACGGTTTCTCCTTGGTTCAATTTGCTGGGCGAACTTCAGGTTCAATGTCTGGAGCGCAAATCAGCAGTGAGCACGCATGGCCGTCAAAACCAACAGAATTAATCAAACCAGAGCGTGCATGTATATTTTGTGTTTGCTGGCAAAAATTCAGAGCAGGCAAACAGGGATCAGAATCTTTCAGGCCAAAAATGCCCGGCAACTGGCCGGTGCGAAATGTTTCCAGCAGGTCAATGGCCTGTACGATGCCTGAGGCGCCCAGAGTTTCACCTGCCATGGACTTGATTGCGGTGATGGGAGTGGCAGAGCCGTGAGAATTGAAGACCGCTCCCAGAGCCAGGGCTTCATTTCTGTCGGCCACCGGGCTTCCATTCGCGGATGCGCTCACGCAGCACACTTGCGATGGGAACAGGCCGGCTGCATCAAGGGCCCCGCGCATCGCGCGCACAATCGCGTCTGGTCCATGGGTTGGATTGTGATAAAGAGGGTTAGAGGCATTGGCGTGGCCGCGTATCTCGCCCAAAATGCTGGCTCCGCGCTCTATTGCAGAGTCCCACTCTTCCAGCATCAGCAATGCGCTTGCTTCTGTGAGCGCGAAGCCGGTGCGACTCGCCGCAAATGGAACACAGCATTCTTCTGTTGCATCCTTCAGCCGCAGAAGACCAGCCCGCTCCAGTCCGCAGAATGATTCAAAGCAAAACTCATCGGCGCCGCCGGCCAGAATCGCGGTCTGGCTGCCATAAGAGATAAGGTCAGCGGCATAGCCAAGCGCCATTAGCCCGGAGGTTGCACCGCTGGCAATTGTGGAATTAATTCCACTCAGCTTGTGCCAGATGGCGGTCTGGCCAGCCGCAGAGTTAATGACGGTATTGGCAAAGTCCAGCGGGCTGGCGGAGGAAGGGCCTTCCATAAGAGCATGGCGGTCAAACTGACCAATTGTATGCATGCTGCTGAACATTGTTCCCAGCACCAGTCCTACCTCGCGACTCTTCAGCGCCTCCTGGCTCCAACCGCTGTTGGCCAGCGCCAATGTGGCAGCAGCGGCAACCAGCCGCCCGGTCCGGTCCAGAGACCTGAATAGACGGCCACGAAGATAGGACTCGGGCTGAAAAGCTGATATTTCTCCTCCCCAGCGCGACTCCATTCCATGTGAATCGTACTCGACAATTCGGCCAAAGCCGACGCGCTGCTCGCAGAAAGCAGCATGCAGGGCCTGGGACGAATCTCCCAGGGAAGAAATAACTCCCATTCCGGTAATGGCGACTCTTCTTTTCATGGCTTTAGTTTGACGGTCCGTTGTGGGATTGAGTGAGGATCAATGAAGAGTTGTTGCCGCCGAAAGCATACGCATTGTTCATTGCTACTTTGACATTGCATGTGCGCGCCACATTGGGCACATAATCAAGATCACATTCGGGGTCTGGATTTACAAGATGCATGGTGGGAGGAATTTTCTTTTCAGAAATGGCCAGCGCACAAACAGCCGCTTGAATTGCCGATGCCGCTCCCATCGTGTGCCCGAGCATGGACTTAATGGAACTGATAGGAATTTTGTACGCCAGATCGCCAAAGGCCCTTTTTACTGCGATCGTTTCCAGCCGGTCATTGGTGGGAGTTCCTGTGCCATGAGCGCTGATGTAGTCAACCTGCTCTGCGGCTATGTTGCTGGCCTGCAGCGCCATCCTCATGGCGCGGGCTGCTCCCTTGCCTTCAGGATGGGCCGCCGTCATGTGGTGAGCATCGCAGGTCAGCCCATATCCCGCTATCTCACAATAAATGCGGGCCCCACGCGCCACAGCTCGTTCCTGCAATTCCAACAGCAACATGGCAGCGCCTTCGCCCGGAATCATGCCCTTGCGGTCGCGGTCAAAAGGCTGGCAGACCTCAGGAGCAATTGCGCCCAGGCGGGCAAAGCCGGTATATGTAATGCGGGAAAAGGAGTCGGCCCCTCCCGCCAGCATGAAGTCGCTTTTCCCAGCGCGAAGAAGATCACAGGCATGTGCGATGGCATAATTTCCAGCGGCACATGCCGTAGGAATCATCATGGCTTCGCCGGCCAGGCCCAGTTCCGCAGCAACATTGCCGGCCACCACATGGCAGGGATATCCATCCAGGAATTCGCGTCCTATTTTTGAGATCTCATTACTCACATAACGATCGTTGAAGCGCTCAATGAAATGAGGTTCGCCCGACGTTGTGCCAACACAGACGCCAAAACGGTCACGATTGGTGTCCGCCACTCTTAATGAGCCATCTTCAAGGGCCAGGCGCGCCGCGGTGATAGCGAGCTGAGAAGACCTTCCAATGGCTGACGAATGGCGATGCAAAACATATTTGCACGGCTCAAAATCGTCTATCTCTCCGCCGATATGCACGCTATAACGAGACGTATCAAAGCTTTTCACTCGTTTGAAACCGCAGCGTCCTGCAAGAAGCGCTTTCCAGAACTCCTCGCGGCCCGTTCCAATTGAGGTCACCATTCCCAATCCTGTAACGACTACTGCTGGGGATTTTGTCATGTGAGCTTGGCACCTGATTCTGTTGCTGACTGAATTTAATACGCCCTCATTCATCGCAAAGAAACAACTCTACTAATGCGAAGAACGATGGCTTACTTCCTTTAAAAAAGCATTGTGGGGACAGAGAAGCGATGGGTCTCTTTTTTCCGGGGCCGATCGAGACTTAGTTGCGCGCCTCTCGCGATCCGCATTTGCTTATTAGTTCCTTCTACTGACAAAACGCTTTCGACAATTTGCTCATAAAATATTTTGAGAATTTCATTGAGTGTCTGGGACCCTGAGAAACCCAACTTGGCACAGCGACTTCGTAGCAACTTCCTGGCCCATTGCTGGAAGACGGAGCTTGCAATAGTAGTCGTTATGCTGAGCAACTGGGGGTTCCTGTTTGACAAATCTTTTTGCAGACTGCATCAAAACTGCGACAAATGCGTTTGAGGCGTTGAACCACTTCCGATAAATATTGTTGTTAAGGGGCTTACTTCCGCTCTGAAGGCTCCTGGGTTTTCTTGATTACGTCAAGGATTGAAAGACTGTGAACAGGATTTTCAACAATATCGCTGAGGCATTCCTGAATGGCAGGACGGCTGAAACCATGTTTGGAGGAAAGGCTGGCAATCACTTCGCTCCGTATTTTACTTTGCATGCGCTCCAGTTGCCTTGTCACATTCGACTGGTGGATCCCTAATAAGCGCGCAATGTGTCCTAGTTGCAGCCCCTGTTCATAACGCCATAGGAGTATGAGACGCTGGCGGGGCGTCAATGTCTGGCAGGCTGCGGCAAAAGAGTCTTCCAGAGCAGGCCCATATCGGCGCGCGCGGAGCGTGAGTTCCACGCTGGCCAGTGAAGGTATATCGGGTATATCGGCCTGCACTTCCCGGCTCTGCGATGTGTGGCTGGCCCCGCGCAAAGCATTGATTGCGCGGTTGCAAACAATAACACGGAGCCATGTACTCAGAGAGCTTCTGCCTGAATAGGAAGCTATGCGGCTGACGCCGGAGTGTTCGGGCAGGAACAGATCAGCGAGGATGCTATCGGCTAAGTCTTCTGCTATAAAACCGCTGCGATGAAAAAAATGAGCAAGGCTCCGAATATAGTTTTTGTAAGTATTCTCAAAGACCTTCCATGCTTTGCTTGCGGTATCGCCGGACGCAGCATCGTCCCAGGCCCCATCTCCTCCGGGGCTGTGGCGCGCGCAAGCCAACGCCAGATACAGATCAGCCGCGTGCAGTCCTTTTACAAAGCTGAGGACTTCATCTTCTGAAGCGGAAGGTTTAAGGTATTTGCGCACGATGGCATGAATGCGCTCAGAAAATGTCCTCAGATCCAGTCCCAGATCGCCAAACCGCGTGTGGCCTTCTGCATATGCGTCAGCTATGATCTGATCTAGAGTCGGCAATTGGACGTGTCCTTGGTAGAGTGATGTCCGGTCGGATGTTTCAGGTGGTGCTCTTGTTAGTTGCAAGAGCGCTCTTTAGCATTGAATATGATTTACGGAAAACGGCAACAGTGCACGCCGTCTGCATGACTGATGATCAAGGCTTGCAGAGCACGCTGACCATTGGAAAGCAACTGCGTTTGCCTGTGCTGAATGCTCGTCTCGTCTCGACTGTCTTTCCAGAGACAGATTCTACAGCCAAAATTTGCGCCGTCATTTGCGTCAGCTCTCGCTGAGCATCAACGTTAAAAAACAAATTCGTCCACGCTGCTGCATAACAAAGAATTGTAGGTTGTGTGCTCTTCATCGATTGGCCTATGCGTTGATGAGGATTGCGGATCAGGAAAGTGGCCGCTTCCATCCAATACAAGCGTTCTAGGGTGCCACTTGCGGTTTAACAATTGCAAGCTCTGTTGTGGTCGTTGTCCAACTACATGAATGCTCTCTGGTCGGTTGGCTGATACGGTGCTGTACCGTTGGAGTGTCCGTTTCGGACTGGACAATAGGCCGTTCAGACACACATCGTCGAACGATCAGCGACAAAAAATGCCAGAGATGGAATTTAATAGGGAAGGTTTTTAAAATCTGTATCGATATCTTTTGCGTTCGCCGCCCAGCGAACTCCGCACAGCATATTTTAGGCCCGCGGGACGATTGGAGACTCAGCTTTCTGGCCGGCGGGAAGAATAGCCGCTAGTCTTCACTGTTGATCAAAGGAAGGCGAATTTGAAAGCGTGTATCGCCGGGTTTTGAGCACACTTGAATATTCCCTTTGTGCTTCAGCACGATTCGCTGAACGATATCGAGGCCAAGGCCGGTCCCTTCGCCGACGCCCTTTGTTGTAAAAAAAGGGTCGAAGATATGTGACTTTATCTCCGGAGGGATGCCTGGTCCGTTGTCCCCAATCTCAACCAAAACACAATGCCCCTCGCGCCGGGTGTGGACCCGAAGTTCTCCCTTTCCGCCCATCGCGTCAATGGCGTTGTTAATAAGGTTTGTCCAAACCTGGCTGAGCTCACTGCCAAACGAATTCACCAGCAAAGGCACAGGCTGATAGTCGCGGACCACCGTAATTCCCTGTTTCAGTTCATGGTTCAGGATGATGAGCGTATTTTCAAGACTCTTGATGATGTCAACGTTCTGCACAGGAGACTGGTCCATGAAGGTGTATTCTTTGACGGCCCGGACCAGATCGGAAATGCGCGTGGTGGCGTTCTCAATTTCCGCCAAGAGATTGCTTGCTTCTACTGAAGCAGTGATCTTCACCAGGGCCACGCGAGCTGTGTCCCGGTCCAATGTGGCAAACAAGGGTTTCAGTTGTTCGGGTTTAACGCCTTTCCGGGCAAAGTTGGCCGCCAGTTGCCATAGATCATTCAGCCCATGGCTGCGTAAAAAGGAATCGATCTGTTCTTCCAGGACGCTGATCGCCAAGGGATCGAGTGCTCCATCGTGCTGTTGCTTGAGGGCAGACTCCACCTTTTCCACCGCGTTTGTTTGATCTTCTGTAAGTTCCCGCATGCCAAGTTCCTGGCTCGCGGTGATGTCGCGTTGCAGCGTGTCCCGCAGCTGGCTTGTGGCGCGTTTCGCGGCTGACGCTGGATTATTAATCTCATGCGCAAGACCCGCCGAGATCTTTCCCAAAGCAATTAGCCGGTCACGCTGCTGTTCAACCTTGGTGATCTCGCGGATCCGCTCCGCCATCAGGGCGACCAGGCGATTGGCCAGTTCCGGCATCTTTTTTACGAGTTGTGGAAAAAGATTCGCCGGAAAGCGCAGGGCGCGGCCGTCAGTTGTTGCCCATCCCCCAAAAGGAAATTTTTTTAATCTGGAAAAGGGCAGCAACCCAGTGATCTCGCCTGCCTTGGTGGAACCAACCATTGTTTCGCCATTGACTTCGCCCCGCGACTGGATTTCTCCTTCAAGCACCACAAACATCGCATCGGCCGGATCCCCTTCACGCCAATAAGTCACGCCCGGATGGAGAGACAATTCCTCCGCATGGCGGATAAACCAGGCTATTTGATCGTCAGGCAAGCCTGCGAATACCGGGACAGAAAGCAATTCCGATTTTTCAATCATGCTATACCTTGCTTAAATATTGATGAACAAACTGTACGGCAATCGCTCCTTCGCCAACTCCAGATGCTAACCGTTTGACCGAGCCATGCCGCACATCACCTACGGCAAATACTCCGGGAATATTTGTTTCCAGCAGAAAGGGATCGCGATTCAGCTTCCACCGGTTGGGCCGGGCCCCATTGTGCATCAGGCTGGGTCCTGTGAGAATGAACCCATGTTCATCTCGCTCAATTGTATCCCCAAGCCAGTCCGTGCGTGGCTGAGCGCCAATGAAGATAAACATTGCATTTGCCTGCACGCGCTCCGTCTTGTTTGTATCTGAACAGAAAACTGAAATCTCTTCCAGTCGAGTGCTGCCATGCACTTCGGCGATGCTGGCATGGGTCCAGACCGTTATTTTCGCTGTTTCCATAATCTGATCCACCAGATACTTGGACATGGTCGCAGATAAAGAGCTTCCACGCACCAGCATGACAACGCGTTCCGCGTACCGCGAAAAATTGATGGCTGCCTGGCCCGCGGAATTGGCGCCACCTACAATGTACACGGTCTCTCCCTTGCAGGAGATGGCCTCTGTGGCGCCCGCACCATAGTAGATCCCAGCACCCTGCAGACGATCAACACCAGGTGCGTCAAGCCGGCGCCACTGCACGCCCGTTGCAATCAGGAGGGCATGGCACGAGATCTCACTTTTGTCGGCCAGGCGGATGATCCGATAAGAGCCTTCAATGCGAAATCCAATGGCTTCCTGCGGCGAAAGAATTTCCACGCCAAAGCGCTTTGCCTGCGCCACAGCCCGCCGGGCGAGATCATTTCCACTAAGGCCGCTTGGAAATCCGAGAAAGTTGTCAATACGGGAACTCATTCCGGCCTGGCCGCCTGGGGCTTCCCGCTCGATGATGACTGTGTTCAACCCTTCCGATGCGCCATATACGGCTGCCGCAAGTCCGGCCGGCCCGCCGCCGATGATAGCCAGATCGTAAAAGCTGGTTTGGGCGTGTGTACGCAACCCGATCTTCTCGGCAACCTCCGCCGGTACGCTTTCCAGCAGTCTGGTTCCGTCAGGAAAAAGCACTAGAGGAAGGTTTGTTGCTTCTGGCCCAAGGGCATCCAGAAGACGTTTGGTTTCAGGATCATTGCTGGAAGTCTCCACATCAATCCATTGAAAGGGAACATGATTGCGCGCCAGAAACTCCCGCAGCTCGTAAGAGCGCGGCGACCAACGCGTTCCCAGCACTCGAATTCCATCAAAGGGAGAACGGTGGGCTGCCTGCCAGTCCGCGAGCAGATCATCCAGTTGCGGGTAGAGATGTTCTGAAGGCGGGTCCCAGGGCTTCAGAAAAAAGTAGTGGATGTTCACTTGATTGATTGCGCTGATCGCAGCCCGCGTATCAGCATAGGCAGTCAGGAGGGCCCGTCGGGCATCCGGGTAAATACTCATGGCTTCCTGCAGAAAGCCTACGCCATCCATTCCGGGCATTCGCTGGTCCACCAGCAACAATGCCACATGGTCATTGCGGATTTTCAGTTGCCGCAGAATATCCAGTGCTTTTTGCGGGGAATCACACGCCACAATGCGGTATCCAGCGCCGTACTGCGCGCGCAGGTCACGCTCCAGGGCCCGTAAGACGTCAGAATCGTCGTCTACGCTAAGTAAAATTGGTTTTGCCATAGCCGCCTCAGTTACCGTAAATTTACTTCGGACTGGCCCCGACCTGTGGGACCTGTGACGTCGATTTCCAGCCTGCTTGAGCAGTACGCCTGCCGGAAAAAATTGGAACCCACAAGTCTTACTAACGGAAACGTTTTTAACAATTACTCCCCAGAGAGCTGTTCTGCTCGGGCAATGTTTTGCCTTGTGAAGACGTGGACGTATTTCACGCCGCGCGACTTTCATAAGGCATGGAGAGCAGGACAGAGCTGTTCGCTGCCGAAATGGATTTATACAGGTGAAACTTTGCAGGCAGAGATGCTTTCGGAGGAAAAATGCCTTGCTTTGGCATTTCAATGCCTTCCGTTGAAGGAGCTTGAGAATTACTGTTTGACTCACGACAGGGCAGTTTGCTCCGGAAGCCGGCTCGGCAGGCCGCATGATGCAACTGACGGGACCAACTGATTGCCTAAAACCTCCGTATTGCTTGTGCACGACTGTCTCATCCTGGTTCCGCGACGCGGGATGCCTGTTCAGCCACTCTTTCCGGCTTTTCAGGCAGTGATGATGAATCAGAATTACGAAAAATCATGTGGAATGTGGCTGCCGTCTTCGCAAACTTTGAATCTCTGGCGTCATCGAGGTCCGCGCATTCCTTACGCATCATTTCTTCATCGAACTGAAGGTTCTCCAGGCTGATGGTATCTGCAAGCTGTTTGTTGGCCAGCAGGCTTTCATCGCCAAGGACCACTGAGTAAATGTGAGTTGCAATTGAGCGGGCCAGCCTTTCAACATTGGCCATCTGCTGTTTTAGCATCCTGGCGCACTCCGCTGGAGTAAGGCCCACCTGGTAAAAAAGTTCTTCTGATTTTTTGAGCGGCTCAAATGCAGTGAAATCAAAAAAGACCGGCGGATGCCCCTCAACCGGCCGTTTTTTCTTCCAGCGATAATATGCGGTAATGAAAGACTGAAGTTTGTGATTGATAACGCCCAAATGGGCAAACAAGTCTAGGAAAGGCACAACAAAACTGGTCTCGGTAAGAACCTGGTTGATAAAGGGAAAGACGTAAAACGTGAAATAGATTGTCAACTCCCACGCATATTTCATGGCAAAGCATTCCTGGTCGCCCAGGGCTTCATAGCTGATAGCAAAACTTGGGACATAAGCCTCATAGAATGCCCACATCAGAAGCTCGTAGAGCCGCACTTTGATGGCCAGCGTATCCTGGTCATCCGTCATAATTGCATCTGTGATCAGCGTGTTGTAAAGCGAAATCAGATCTCCGCCGGGACTATAGAGCGGGTCTGTGAAACGGCCTGACTCTCCGGAAAGCGCCCAGCGGTCGGCGCAGATGGTTTGGCGGCAATCATATGAATAATCTTTATATAAACTCTGGTCCAGGATTTTCCGGTGGGGCAGGTCACGGGCAAAAAGCGGAAACTCGCGGCAAATCCATTCAATTACTTTTTCCGTGGATGAGACCTGGTCCCCGGGAATTTTCTCACGGTCATACACCAGGCCCAGACTGGTTTTCCCCTGTAAGGGGATGGTCCAGAACCAGTAGCCTTCGCCCATGAAGTGGTTGGTGGCCAGCCAGACTGGAATGTGTCCCAGCATGTTCCGGTTTTTATGCTTAAGTGCTTCCAGATGCGGGAGGCCGGTCAGCTTCTCTATATTCAGCAGTCCTTCTACCCAGAAAAATGTCGCTCCATGGCGGATAGAGTTGGATTTTGTCAGTCCCAGCCGGCGGGCCAGAAATTTGGCGCGGCCAGTTGTGTCAACCACCCAATCAGCCTGTAATTCAATCTTCTCGTTCTTTGTTTCAAAGCTGACATGATGGGGCTTCGTCGTCTCGGAAAGGATGACATCAAGATTCGCTATTCCAGCCTCAAACGTGAAATTGGAGTTTGCCTGGTTGAGGCGCAGCAACTCGTTTTCCAATTCATTACGGTTCAGCTGGTAACTGCAGACATTGGAAAGATTTCGGATATAGGACTGGCTATAGTGCTCATAGGAATCGTTTGTCTGTCCCTCCGTCTTCCAATAAAACCTGAGGTTATATTTCAGGAAGTGTTCCCGCAGCAGATGCTCTTCCAGGTCAAGTATTTTGGAGAAGTAGTAGCCGCTTAATTGCACAGTCGCTTCCCCGACTTTCTGCCGGTTGGAAGATAGGTCTGCGCGTTTTTCCAGCATAAGGATGTTTTTGTTTGAATTCATCAAGAGCTGGCGGGCCAGGGAGAGCCCTGCAAGGCCGGCTCCTAAAATCACAACGTCATAATGGGTTTTCATTCTTGAGTTTTCCACTCTCTGAGTCCATTTGCTCGCACGGCACGGAACGCGTGACTCTGCCGTTCACAACAGGTCTGTCGAGTAGTAACCAGCAACCGCGCAATCAAGCGCAAACGCTAAAGCAAGCTGCTGCATTGACGGCCATCACCACTACTCATATACAACGGGCTCAACAGGTTTTTGCGCATACAGCAGGTAATTCTTAAGCCATGGCAGACCGCAAAATTCCGCCCGCGGAACAGATCAATGATTGATAATCAATACGTATTTCTGATGCATGCTTGCCCGGTGGTCCCGTGATGTTACAGCAGGGCTATCCCAGCCATGCCGGGGTGGGAGACATGCTAGTGGCCCTGGCGCTGCTCTGGTGCCGTGTTGAGACCGGCCCCGGTGACCACGGCCGCTGTCATGGAGTTATGGTCAATATTGGTCCGCGCTTCTGGCGCTATAGTTGAATCCCCGCGCTCATCGAGTATATTGAGCTGTTTCATTTCCGCCTGGTAGGTCTTCCAGCAGCGGGAAACGGGCCAGTAGACCTCCACGGCCTTGATGTGCACAGCATCCAGCAATCCAACATGCGCGAGATAAGGCGCGCTGCCGAATCCCGTTTTGTTGTCCATATGGTAGTAACGGATGATCTCTTCCGCATGTGCGTTCTGCGCAATTACCTTGATCATGCAGCCAACGCCGAAGCGGTTGGTTTGTCTGCCGCGCAGCCGGATTTTCACCCAGGCATTGGAGAGCGTGCTCTGGTTGATCAGCAATTGGCTGGTCCAGCGGTCTGCCGGCCACATGCCTCCCAGGCTGGAGTAAATATCCTGGCGGCCATCGTTATTGAAATCACAGAACACGATACCATGGCCCTTCTGAATGGAGCCGAACCCCTGCACCATGGAAATATTCTTCCAGCGCTCTGCGCACCGGCTTCCATCCATTTCTCCTGCATACATAAGATTGGGAAGAACAAACCATCCTTCAGGATCACCCGTGCCGAGATAGAAATCACAGGCTCCGCTGTTGTTGAGGTCGCCGTAGGAGCCTCCCATGGTGCCCATGGGCATATCAAAAAGATCGCTGCGCTCAATGAAACGGCCGTCATCGGTCTGCATGAATAGAGTTGTATGGCCGGATTTGTAGCGATCAAGGTGCTCGCCGAAGACCGCCATTTCCACGCTGGTGGTGGCGTCCGCAAACCCAGTCTGAAATATCTCGAGTTTGCCGTCGTGGTTGACGTCAACAAAAGAAGCGACAAAGCCGCCTTCAGCCCGCTGAATCAAGTCAGTCTTTTCGAATCGCTGCCCGTTTACATTGCGCAGCAAAACGCTTCTATTGCGGGTGGGACTGGAAAGAAAAAGATCAGGAAAGCCGTCCGCGTTATAGTCGCCGAATGCCGCTCCTATGTAGTATTCATCTTTAACAATGTCTGTCAGGCCGTATTCCTTTGTCCGGTCGACAAACCTTCCGCCCTGATTGATGAGGAGTTTAGAGTCCATACGGGGCTTGGCCATCAGGCCGCTTACGAATGGGAGTTTCATCCCCCATTGCGCAAGAAATAAGTCCAGATAGCCATCATTGTTAACATCGCCCCAGGCTGGAACCCAGGTTGCTGCTATTTCATTTTCGTTTAATGTGTCCAGGAGCCCCGAAGAAGCAGTGACGTCAATGAATGTTCCGTTGCGGTTGTTCTTCAGAAGCTGGAAGCGCCCAAAAGGACGGGAAATGAAAAGGTCCATCCAGCCATCGTTGTCATAGTCTGCCGCGGTGATCATAAATGGCTGTTTGATTCCCGCCAGTCCTGCTTCAACCGTTTTGTTGACGAACCGCACTCCACGATCATTCTTGTAGTAGACGACCTCTTCAAAGCCTCCGCCTGTCACAATGTCTAAATATCCGTCATTGTTAAAATCTTCTACGGCAACGCCTCGGCCAGTGCCATACATGTCAATTCCCATTGACCGGGCGCAATCCTGAAAGTGCAGATGTTTAAATTCTTCGGCGGTCAGCTTCGCCTGCACTCCATAGAACGCGTCCATGAAAGCGCTTTTGATCTTGTATTTCGCCGGCACTTGCTCAGGAAATCCATTGATGGTCATGTAACAGAAATTTAATAGCCACTGGTAGAGCCTGTTTTTGTCATCATGGTGCTCAAGGAGCCGCTGAAAAAGCTGTGCCGCTTTTTGGGAGCTGTGCGGATGATCATGGTAGCGAGTGAGCGGCAAACAGCATAGAGACCCCTGCGGGCCGCAGTGATCGAACTGCGCCAGAGCGTTCTGATTGTCTGAAGCGTGCAGGAGTTTGTGGAGGCAGTTCTGACTCTCCGCCTCCCGCATGTAGCACATGGCCAGCCAGAACAAGCTGGCTTCTGTTTCTCCGCGTTTGCGTATGGATTGTTCGATCAAGGAAATTGCATGAAGAAAATTGCCAC
>DAHUXF010000069.1 GCA_027307295.1 Acidobacteriaceae bacterium | reverse complement strand
GTCGTTTAAGTTTCCATTGCCGCAGAAGTCATTCCAGCGCACATTCGTATTATTGGGCAGGCCGATCTGGATTCCCTGGTTCTGAATATAGTTGACCGACCATGCGTCCTGGTCTTGTGACGATCCGCTCCATGATTCCATGATCAAGGGTTGACGGTTTGACTGGAAGGTCACGGAGTTGAGGGCAGAGCCGGTGGAACTACCGAGGTTGACGAACGCAATGCCGGAAGCAATTATGTTTCCGTTGGAGTCGACATTGTTTTGCATACGCGCGACAAACTGTTGTGCCGGCGTATTGAAGCTGGAATCAAAGGGTTGCAGGGTCAGGCCGAAACCTCCTGCCGAATTCGCCTGAATGGCATACGGGCCGCCTTGCGACTGCACGGTGCAGAGAAGAACGAATGGCTGGTCCACTGGTATAGGTATTGACATTGGGTTACTCCTTTTCTTTCTTAAATTAGCCTTCTCCGGGGCGGTGCTTTGACTGGACATGGAAACGACAGATCGAGGGCTTCTCCTTTGTGGAGCATCCTTGAGAGACAGCGACGACGGCGAAAGGAGACCCTCGCGGTGAGGGTGCCCACGTGAGAAAGAATGATCAGGATCATGGCCAGGGGCGGCACGATTATGGTGCTTGGCAATCACTGCCAAGTATCTACTCGGCGAATATTATGCGAATGTTTCCGAAATTTGCGCATGCACAAAAGGCAGAAAAGACGTTCAAAAACGTTGGAGTGGACCTGATAACCTGCTTGCCCCGATTACGCTGGTATTGCGACAAACGCCCTGTTTTCGATTTGCGCCTGATAGGGTACATTGGTACGGTGATTTTTGACATTAAAAAACATTAAAGGTCTTGGGAGGGGTTGATATGTCGCACAGCCGAGTCTGCGGCGGAAGTTTGCTGGCGTTCTCCGTGTTGTGTTTCCTTGTGTGCATTGCAGGCCCGGTTGGCCTTGGCCAGGTCTTCGAGAACGCGAAACCGCAGCAGCCACAGCAACCTGCGCAGCATCAGCATGCCGGGCACGATCACGCGATGCCTATGGACATGAACCTGCCCAGCGGGGTCACGGACAAGTGCGAACCGACCTTTACTTACGATGATGGCCCGAAAGGCCCAAATCATTGGCCGGGCGTCTGCACCACCGGCCAGACGCAAGCTCCCATTGACATCACGAAAACGGAAAAGTCGGCCATCCCGCCTATGGCGCCTCTGCTCTTCAGTTACCAGCCCGCCGAACTGGACATGGTGAACGCTTGCAACCAATACATGATCAAGGTCAGGTTCCCTAAGAATCGTTGGTTCAAGGTGGCCAGAAAGCCCTATCGCTTGAGCGAGATCCGTTTTCGCCAGCCTGGAGAAACTGCCGTCAACGGAAAGCGTCCTCCCATGTCCCTGCAATTTGTCCACTTGTCGCCTGAGGCGACCTTGCTCATCATTGAGATACCTGTCGTAGTGGGCAAGGAAAACCCTGTGATCAAAACCCTATGGGAGCATATCCCTGAAAAAGGAAAAGAGAGTAAGCCGGAGGGCCTCAAGATCAATGCCACGGACCTGCTGCCGGCCGACCACAGCTACTATAGTTTTCGGGGTTCGTTGACCGATCCTTTTTGCAATGAAGGTGTCAGCTGGTTTCTGATGAAGGCCCCAATCGAAATGTCGCAAGCGCAGATTGACGCGTACAAGAAGCACTATCAAAACACAGCCAGGCCGCTTCAGGCTTCGCACGACCGGCCAGTGATGGAAGCCATCACCAAATAGAAATTGCCGAAATTGCAAAGAGAAAGAGCCATTGGCCTTTAGGAGCGATTCCTGAATTGTGTACGATTTTTGTCGCTGCAGATTTTCTGCAGATAAGCGCAGATCAAGAGAAAATATGGCTGCGAATCAACCCGAAAGGCGCGAATCTTAGGCTGAACAGTCCAACCAAAGAACTGTCCAGAGAACTGTCCAGCCAGGAATTTTTGTTATGAGTAATGCTTTCTCCGTGGCTTCCGTGGTAGAAGTTTTTTGTTTTGCGCTTATCTGTGTGGCGTAAGCGAAGGGCCAAAAAGCCATAAGTAACTCTGGAACCGCTTAGCTCCTGGCCATTGGCTCAAGTCAGCGCCCGAAGGGACGTTTTAACTTCATGCGATGGGTTAACAGAACAAGCGTTCTATTCTTAGTACTTTTCGGTTTCTGCACGGCCGCACCTTGTTGGATGGAGCAAGGTTTGGTGGCGCAAAGTACGCCAGCTTCAACGCTCGATTCTTCCGACCAGGCCAAGCGACAGGCAGCCTTATCTCTGTTTGCTCAGGGCAAGCGCCTGGAAGCTTTGCCCCTGCTGGAAGATCTGGTCCAAACGAGCCCACAGGACCCGGAGTTACTGGTTGCTCTGGCAGCATCTCTGGTGGACCATGCGGCAACACTCAGCGACCAGGAAGCAGCCGCCAAGGAACGCTTCCGGGCCCGCGATCTGGTACAGAAAGGCTGGTCTCTGGGAAACACCAGCCCCCTGGCCGAAAATCTACGCCAGTTGCTGGGAGAGCTGCCGACCAATGGCGAGCTCAAGTTTTCCGATAATCCGGCAGTCGAGGAAATAATGAACGCGGGTGAGGCGGCTTTCGCCCGGCGCGACTTCGACGAGGCGATCAAAGACTACTCCAAGGCGCTTGCGCTGGAACCCAAAAATTATACGGCTGCCCTCTTTATCGGCAACACCTATGACAAGGAGGGCCAGTTCCCTAAAGCAGCAGAGTGGTATGAGCGCGCCATTCAGCTTGATCCTGATATTGAAACCGCTTACCGCTATTACGCAGACATGCTGGCCAAACAAGGGGACATGGTGAAAGCCCGGACTATGCTCATCCATGCCGCTGTGGCCGAGCCTTACAACAAGATTGTGTGGCGGGAAATTCGGGCATGGGCCGTTATCAACCATACGGCCTTCAATATGGTCTACGCAGGTATTCCTCTGGTGCGGGCCGACTCGCCTAAGCCAGTGCAGGACCTCTCTTCCGCCTGGCTGACCTACACTGCAGTGAAAAAAGAATGGCAAAAAGGCAATAAATTTCAGAAACAATTCCCCCAGCAGGCGTACCGGCACTCTCTTGCTGAGGAATCCGATGCGCTGAATGCCGTTATAGGCGTCCTGGAAAAGCTCAAAGTGGACAAGAAGACCGCAGAGACTGTGGCCGGCGACCCCAACGCCAGCCTCCTGCTGAAACTTCATGACGCGGGCGCCCTGGAAGCCTACGTGTTATTCAGCCTGGGCGATGACGATATTGCCAAGGATTACCTGGTTTATCGGGCCAAGAACCGCGACAAGCTGGAAGCGTATATGGATAAGTTTGTGATGCCGAATCTTGGTGCTCAGCATTCAGGAATCAGCAATCAGCCCAAATAACATCCTTCCCGCCTTTGCAGCTTAATTTTGGGACGATCAGTTCTTGTCCCGAAGCGCAGCAAGGGGATTCCCTCTTTATCTTCAGATCACCCCGCACCCGATTCTTTCGAGCGATTCCTGCATTGGTATGCCTTTTTGTCGTCGCAGATTTTCGCAGACAAGCGCAGAGCAACAGAAAATATTAGCCGCGAATCAATGCGAAAAACGCGAATCTTTATACAGTGCAACCAGAGCCAGTCCAACCAAAGATTATCCGGTTAGACTAGGCGCGTTTTTTAAAACAGGTTTTCTCAGCGCCCCCGTGTCTTCGTGGTAGATGTTTTTACGCTTCTCTGTGTATCAGCGAAGAGCCCAAAGTCATTGCAACTCTGGAACCGCTTTCGAGGTGTGCACAAAAGAACGCGGCCCAGAGATTCTCTCTGAGCCGCGGGTTGTGTATCTTGCCTTAATTTTCTTACTGGTTGACTTGCTCAATGGCCATCATGCCCCGGTCCTCGTGTCCCAGGATGTGACAGTGGAACACAAAGGCTCCGATGTCGGGGCCACGGAAGTCCATCAGGGTCTGGACCTGCGGATACGGTATCCCCGGGCCGCCGCCGTTGGCAGTGATGCAGGCCGGCGGGTTAGGCGGATTCGTAGCAGAACCGTCGGGGTTCGTGCCTGCGGGATCGCCGCCGCAGAAAGGTACCTCCACCATGTCAAGGAACTGGCCGTTGATGCCAGGCGCCTGCGGAGAGCCGTTGGCCTCAAAGTTGTCCTGTGACAGCACCTTGAAGTGAATCTGGTGCTGGTGCAGTTCGTGGTTCTCGCGGGCGTGGTTCTGGATGATCCATTTTTCCACCGATCCCTGCGTGGTCACGACCGCCGGCGGATTGTTGCTGTCGAAAGGCGTATCAATGGGATACGGCTGGGTGGCACACTGAGCGCCGGTGGAAGTCACGCATCCGCTGGCGTTAATGAAGAAGACGCTGCCATCTTCAACCTCTTCAAAGAACACGGTGCGAGTCACCGAGGGAGTTACGCTTGTGATTCCGCTAAAGCGCTGCTGACTGGTGTTCAGCGAAGTGAAGCTACCGACATTGTCATCTGGCACAGGTTCGTCATTATCTGAGCCGAGCAAAGCAATGGTCGCTAGCGGGCGGGTGGGAACATCATCGCCCAGCGGCCCGGTATTGGCGAGTTGGGTCACAAACTGGGCCACCGTCGCCGTGGAGGTCGGAGCAGTGACGATAAATTCCACGCGCGCCGCCGGTGGAATACGGAAGTGGGTTACGGGAATGAGAGAGCCGGGCTGAGTGCCATCCTGGGAGTTGACCGGAACTGCATCAATGCCCACGAGTTGGATGGTCTGGTTTACGCCATTAAACCGCACGGCCAGATCCAGAGGTTGATCCGAGGTTGAGTTGGTAACGCGCCAGAATTGCTTTTCGCCCCGATACATGTGAATAATCGCCGGCGTGTAGGTCACTGCGCTGGTCGTTGTATTCACGGTGGTGTTAATGGAAACATTGTTAATCGTCAGGTCGCCCTGCGGAATTCCGCCCTCGGTGCCGCCCGGACTCTCCTGGATGGGGAATTGCTTGAGCGGCTGGTCGCGGAGAACCAGAATGCGATGCCGCAATCCCTGTACTGCCGGCTGGACGTTCTGAATTCCATCGACTACCAGCGCCCCTGATGCACCGGACGCGACAGCAGCTTCGGCAAGCCCGTGCACGTGCGGGTGATACCAGTACAGTCCCGGAGGTTCGTTGGTTGGGAACGCCAGGCTATAGGAAAATGTGTGCCCGGGGTTGACCAGGGTTTTGACCACGTTATCACCATGGCAGGCGGGCGTGGTGTTGGTGCCGTGATAGTGGATGTTCATTGAGCCACCGCTCATCGGGAAGCCGTGGGAATTCGTCAACGCCGCCTGCTGCTCAAAATTGGTGTCGCCGCAGGTGGGGCTGAAGGTGGAACCGAAGGTCTCGTCGAAATCATTCACTTCAGTAAACGGTGTGTTATTGGTAACGGTGATGTTCAGCGTATCGCCTGGTTTCACGTGCAGCGTGGGGTTCTGTACGCCGCTCGGGGTCACGAAGCAAAAGGTCTGCCGGCCTATCGAGTCGGTGGACGCCTGGTATGAGAACTGCACATTCAGCACGCCGTTCGAACTGAATAACGCAGGTGGATTGTGGATGACACTGCCAGGATTGAAGCGGGTACACGTGGTGTTAACAGGCGCGACAGATGCCTGGGCAACAACACACATTTGCGCCATGACAACTACCATCAAAACCAAAAAGCTTTTGCAGTTCCAATAGGAACTTCTTTGTTGCTTCATTGCTCCTCCATATTCAGCCTTGGAATTCTGACAAGAATCACTCAGCAACAAACGGGTCACTGAGGTTCAGCGCAGAAAAAGCGCGGATTGGCAAGAATGAGAGGTCGCGGCAACACATGTTGAAATCCTGTGTGCCGGGCAGAACCCAGCTCATCGAAATGTTTCGGCGTCGATTGCAATCGACAATGTGAGGCGTTGCTGGCGTGAAGCGGGGGCTCCCTTTTTTGCTGAAGCCAGCCCGACTACTCTACTTGCCACTACTCTTTTTTTCAACCAGCAGCTTTCTTTCCCGAAATTGCCTCAGAGGCAGGAAGGCTACGGGAGTTTATTAAAATGCTCAAATTCTCGGGAATAAATCCTGTTTTCAGAAATTTATATTTTTTAAATTTATGATAATAAGTAATTTATTTACAAAACTTACATGGTCTGGAAGTCAATTAATATGACAATTCATTTACGAAAACAGAAAGCCATCATTCACCAGAAACCTTAATAAATAAGAGTTAAGTCGATAAAAACTATAAAATTCCGGAAAGTTTTAGAAATTTGGAAGCGGTTCGTGGATGGCTAAAAGTACTACTTAAAAAAGTCAAAGAAATGGAATTAAAATCGAACACTTTAAAGTTTATCAGGCTTGATTTCAAGCAAAGACAAACAAGCAGGCCTTGGAGCATCTTTGCCGGATGTTTGATAAATATCTTCAAAAAATTCTCGGAAAGTTGAAGAATTTTCGTAAAAGTTTTTTGTTGGCGGAGCTTGGATTGATGGGTGCAAAAATGGAAATCTCCAGCAGGCTTAACCACAGAAATGGATCAGCCCGGCGGAGCTATGCGAATTGACCACAAGCAAAGCTCGCCAAATTTTTGATGGAATAAGCCAGCGGCTGTCTGTCCTGGCGCGGGATAGCCAAGGAGCGCACAGCGTGAAACCCGGGATCCTCAAAAACAAACCCAACCATAAGTGCCAATGAACCAGTCCCTCCCAATTTTGACAGTCATTCACCCTGCAATTCCACGATGGGGTGGATATCTTAACTTGTAGTACGTGTCTGAACGCCCTCAACCCAACATTAGACGGCGATAGATGGATGCTGACTGGCTCGAACAGACTGTAGACCGGCAGCTTGGCTCCTTTAATAAAAGAACGTAAACTGTTGCCAGCAAGAACAGTACGATCATGGGGTGTGAGCCGTATGATTTTCAATCCACTTTTGCCGTTCCGTCACTGCACGAGCATTCCTGACAGAGTTGCTCAAGGCTTGAATAGAGCACCGGCTCTGATGGGAGTGAGCCGGCAATAATGTCAACTCTTTTGGGGTACCTTTTTCTTGCTCTAGCCGCGATTCCATTTATCTATTACGGCCTTGTACTCTATAGTTCCTTTCGTTTTTTTCAGCAAGCGCCTGGCCCAACCCAATCCGGCCAGCCTTTTTCGCCGCCAGTCAGCAATCTGAAACCTATTCGCGGCCTTGATCCCGATGCCTACGATAATCTCGCCAGCTTTTGCCGGCAGGATTATGGTGAGTATGAAATTGTTTTCTGTATTGGTGACGCTGACGATCCAGCGCTTCCCGTGATCGAGAGACTGATTGCTGACTTTCCCGAGTGCCAAATTCGCGTGCTCATCGGTTCGGGGCGCAATGCGGCGAACGACAAGGTCTCAAAGTTGGTCCGCCTGGTGAATGAGGCCAGGTATGAGACTGTTGTTATCAGTGACAGTGACGTCAGGGTCCAGCCGGATTATCTGCGCACTGTGGTGGCTCCGCTGGCTAATCCACGCGTTGGCGCTGTTACCTGCTTCTATGTGCCGATTCACGAGACCACGCTGGTCCATAATCTCCAGTCGGCTGGCATGCTCAGCGATTTCTATGCCGGGATACTCGTAGCCTGGCAATTGGATGGCATAAAATTTACGCTTGGTCCCACCATTGCCACATCACGTACACGGCTGGATGGGTTCGGCGGTTATCAGGCAATCGAGAACCGTCCTGCAGATGATTTGCTGGTAGGCCGTCTGATTGCGGACCAGGGTTATGAAGTTGAACTTCTGCCGTATTCTGTATCCACAGTGGCTGACTATCAAACTTTCCGGGAGCTATTTCATAAAAGGCTGCGCTGGATCGTGGTGATGCGGCACATGCGTCCCTGGGGCCATCTGGGCCTGGTTTTCACTCATGGGCTTCCCTGGTGCCTGGCTGCGATAGCCGTTCTGCCATCGGTCCCAATCGCCGTCAGCTATCTAGGAACATATTTTCTGTTTCGTTCCGCCATCACATGGATGATCGGGGGCCGTGGACTGAAGCAGTCCATCCCCTGGAAGACCCTGGCGCTCATTCCAGCATGGGACGCAATGGCCTTCATGATCTGGATCATCAGCTTTGGACGCAAGAGCATCCGTTGGCGTGGCAACGATTATGACATTCGAAACGGAGTACTGGTCCCGCTGGCTCCTCCAGTCCAGCAATAAGCAGTCTCCTTAAACTACCGGCGCACCCGTCAGCGTAACGCGGCGGTCGTTGCGCGTCGACCGCCAGCTGACGCGAGGCGCTATCAAGGCCGGATCAATTCTTTCCCGGTATTGCAAAGCGATGCCCAGGAGTGAATCGATGAGGGCGCTGGAAAGGCGATGCGGCTCCAGGCCCCATGTCGATCAGCTTGGAATGTTTCGCGTTGTAATAATGCTCTTCCGCTTCAACCCGTGGATCTGGAAGATGGTCGATTTCCACTTTCAATCCCAGGTGCTTGGCCGCGGCCGCTGTGAGCTGGGCCAGTTGCAGAACAGAAAATTGTTCAGTGAACTGGTTGTAGACCCGGCACTCGCCCCGTCCGGCTGGATTGAGACATGCAATTTCAATGCAGCGAACCGTATCGCGTATATCCAGGAAGCCCCGGGTCTGCCCGCCTGCGCCGTAGACGGTGAGTGGATGACCGATGGCAGCCTGAGCGCAGAAGCGGTTCAGCACCGTACCGAAAATTTCATCGTAGTCGAAACGGTTGATCAACGCTTCATCAAGAGCAACTTCTTCGGTCAGGGTCCCGTACACAATGCCCTGGTTAAGATCAGTGGCGCGCAAGCCCCAGGCCTTGCAGGCAAACATCATGTTATGGCTGTCATGCACTTTGGAGAGATGATAGAAAGAGCCGGGCTGCTTGGGAAAGGGAAGCAGGTCCTTGCGTCCATTGTGCTCGACAGTGATGTAGCCCTCTTCAATATCGATGTTGGGGGTGCCATATTCGCCCATGGTCCCCAGCTTGATCAAATGGCAGGCGGGCTGGAATTCGGCCAGGGCAAACAGCAGATTCAGCGTGCCCACCACGTTATTCACCTGGGTAAACACTGCGTGTTTGCGGTCAATCATGGAATAAGGCGCCGAGCGCTGTTCCGCAAAATGGATTACCGCTTCCGGTTCGTACTCTTCGATCACGGAGGAAAGAAAATCGTAATCCTGAACGTCGCCAACAAAAGTGTCGATAGTTTTGCCGGTAAGTTTGTGCCAGGCCCTGACCCGTTCAGAAAGCGGACGAATGGGGGTTAAAGTCTGGGCCCCAAGTTCGTGGTCCCACTGACGGCGGACAAAATTGTCAACGATTGCAATAGAATGCCCCTTGCGTGACAGATACAAGGCTGTAGCCCATCCGCAGTACCCGTCTCCTCCAAGTACAATGATCCTCATTGAATATCTCCTTGTCCCCACTTCATCTTGATGACTGAATTTTCAAATCCCCGCCGGCTGCCTGGCCCACGGGATGGTTTGTAACTATAAACTTGCCGCCGCTTTCGGAAACCAGATTCAGTTGCTCGTTGCCAACCAGCTTTTCAATACGCGGCAGAGCGGAGTTGGTGGCCACCAGATAAGAGCGCTCCGGCCTTTTCCATGTATCTTTAAATTGGGCATCGTCCAGAAAGACCGGCGGCGCCCCAGGCGCGTAGGCGCCATACTCAAGATTATTGAAGCGCCCGTTAAGCAACAATGCCTGCCGGTTGGTATAAAAAAAGACTGATGAAAATGTGTAATAGTGATGGTCCACAATCAACTTGCCACCCGGCGCGCGAAGCAGCGCTTCCGCTAACGGTCGCGAAGACATGTAGGGATCAAAGGTTACCATAGCCAGGCGGGCGGCGTGGAAGAACAACACCATCATCACGGTGGCGGCCGCGAAGGCTCGCCGCACAGGGGCACGGAACGTACCGAGCGGCACAATCAGGAAACTTATCGCGGCCAGCGCAAGAGGAATGCGCAGATAAGCGAATGACCGCAAATTCAAGTCTTCAACATGACTCAACGACAGAGTGTAAGCCTGTAAACGTGGCGTGAGCGCTGCCGCGATATCGCCGGGCGTAGGCACATGACGGACCAGAAAGAGAATTGCCAGGATCACCATGGCCGCAGCCGCACTGAGTGCAGCAAGCATCCGCGTCCCGCGCCGTATCCAAACGCCTTCCTGTGCCATTGCTGAACCTAATAATAAACAGAGTGCCGGATAGCACGGCATGGAATAGTATTCCTGGGTGGTAGAGAAGGTGAAGAAAATCAGCAGAAAGCCAGTCCAGCACGCCAGCAGCACTCGCGCACGCCCTGCGCGATGCGCAGCGCCCGCGTCGACGACTCACCGGCCATCGCGGTCCCCGTAGAGGTCGTCGCCGAAGGAGACGACCTCGGTGGCCCGGTCGGTGAGCACGGCGTCCTCCTGCGTCTCGGCGACGTG
>DAHUXF010000699.1 GCA_027307295.1 Acidobacteriaceae bacterium | reverse complement strand
CCCTCCTCAGATACTTGCCTTCAACCTCTTCGGCCAGGGCGTCGCCTGTTTCCAGAGCGCCCAGACCCTGATCGCCAACGGCCAGTCTTCCACCACAGCGCTGGAAGGTTCAACAGAGAATGAGCAGTTCATTGAGCCAGCACGGGAATCGGCAGCATAGCGCCCGCTGATATCCTGCTGCATCTTGACCTTCCTGCCCCGGCCCGGCGGGAAGGTCATTTTACTTGATGGCAATAATGCGTTAGCGTCCAGACTCGCCCAGTGTTTTCACCAGCAGCCGGGTGTCGTCAGAAATAATTCCGTCCACGCCCATCCCGGCTGCGCGGCGCATCTGGCGGGGATCGTTCACAGTCCACGTCACCACGCTCTTGCCGGCAGCATGCAATTTTTCCATCAACCGGAACGAGAGCAGTCGATAATGCGGCACAACGTATTGCACCGGCAACATGCGCCAGCGACGCAGTTGCCAGCGCGTCTGGGCCAGCGTTCCCAGCACGAGCGAACTATCCATGGCATGCAGCGTGCGGAGAACACCGGGCAGGAACGAAGAGATAAAGTATCCCTGGTGCGGACGCGTCCGCCTGATTGCCCTTGCCACCAACGGCTCCATGCCCCGAACCTTGACTTCAATATTAAGGAAAGCAGTCCGCGCGTAGCGGTCCAGCATGTCCTCCAGTGTCGGCGGCGCTCCGTCTTCAGAAGCCGCACTTTCCTGGAGATGCTTCAACGTGTGTTGTCGCACCACCAACCGGTTCAGCCGGGGATCATGGCAGATGATAGATTGCCTGTCGCTGGTGCGGCGTACGTCAAACTCAAATCCCTGAGCGCCGTGCTCCAGAGCCAGATCAAACGCAGGCAGAGTATTTTCCGGAAGGTAACGCCGGGCGCCGCGATGTCCGAGCAGTAAAAGAGTAGAGGTAGAGGTCAAAGCAGGCCGGCTAGTCCAGATCAAAGTCGCGCAAGGGGCGGCCTTCATCAGGCGTCTCTTTAGCTTTCTTCACTGCTTCCTGGAACTTCTTTTCCAGCAGACTAGCGTTGTTCTTCTGTGCGTCCACGGCCTGGCGGAAGATGGATTCCTTACGCCCTTCCTGTTCACGCATAGCCTTGGCTGCAGCTTCAAAATCATTGAAGGTCTTGGGCTTGACCGCAGCAACGTGAGAGATCACCGCCCTGGTTTCAGGATCGATCTTCAAGACGGCATTACAGCACGGACAACCAACTTCAAAAGGCTCTGATGAAGACTTTGCCATAGGGGGATTGTAAGCCCATGCCTGTGGTGCCCGCCAGTGCTGATGGTTTGGCCGGGCGAAACAGGGTTATTTGATTGGGCCCTGCTGAGACAAAGCGAAGAAGCCACTGCCCTTTCAACTGCATTCGAAAGGCATTCAG
>DAHUXF010000698.1 GCA_027307295.1 Acidobacteriaceae bacterium | reverse complement strand
CGCCCACTTCGCCAGAGCTTATTCAATGTTCCGGGCTTATGCCGGCGTTCAACGCGAGTCCTGTCCGGCAGCCACCAACAGGCCCACGTTATTCTCCATGGCAGCAGCGTCTGCGGCTTTGACCCCGGTTACTGCTGCAAGAATGGGCGTTGTCATGAACGTAGTGACAAGGGCCATCATCACCATCATGGAAAATAGAGATGGTGAGATTACCTTTATATCCAGGCCAATGTTCAGAATAACCAGTTCCATCAGTCCTCGCGTATTCATCAGTGCACCCAGCCCAACCGATTCGCGAAAGGACATTCCGGTAATCCAGCAGGCCAGAGTGGAGCCGCCGAGTTTCCCTGTGGTCGCCACCAGCAAGATGAATCCAAAATAGATCCACATTTCAGCGCCATTGATAAGGCCGATGCTGGTGCGCAGGCCGGTAAAGGCAAAAAAGAGCGGAAGCAGCAGGATCACAATGACCGGTTGCAGGCGTTCCGTCACATAACGGACAAAGCCTTGCTCCTTCGGCATGATGGCACCCATCAGAAATGCGCCAAAGAGCAAATGGATTCCCAGCCATTCTGTGCATAACGCTGAAGCCAATACCAGCAGAAGCATCAGCGCCAGCGCATTCTCATTCAGCATGCCTTGCCGGTGGTATCTGGTTTCAAACAGGCGCAGCAACCGCCGGACACCGAAAGTCATGACAAGCGCAAAAACAGCTACTCCGCCAAAGGTCAGCCATGCAGAACTCCGGGCATTCACCGCGCGGATCAAAACAATAATGTATGCCAGAATGCACCAGCCCGTCACGTCATCCACGGCGGCGCAGGCAATGGCCACAGTCCCTAATCTACTCTGCAGCAAATTGTGCTCCGTAAGTATCCGCGCCAGCACCGGAAAAGCCGTAATGCTCATGGCTGCTCCCATAAACAGCGCAAAGCTCATGAAAGGCACGCTTTCATCAGAAAGCCTGGGATAAAGATACAGTGCCAGGAACGCGGCCAGAGTGAAAGGAAACGTGATGCTGACATGGCTTGTCAATACGGCAGCATGCCCCTGTTTGCGAAGCTCACTGGTATTGATGCCCATGCCCACAAGAAACATAAAGAGGATCAAGCCAACCTGGCTGAGCGCATTCAGGTGGCCAAGACTGTCCGGTGGAAACAGGGCTGCGGAGAGTCGCGGTGACAGCCAGCCCAGAACCGAAGGCCCCAGCAGGATGCCGGCAAACATCTCTCCCACTACACGCGGCTGATGGATCAGCCGAAACAAGCTGCCCATGAGCCGGCAGACGACGAGGATTACCGCTATCTGCAGAACAAGAGTAAAAAGGTGGACCATTGGTCAGTTCCTTGGAGTTGAATAGGCAAGCTGCCGGACTGCGCGGAAATCAACGCTG
>DAHUXF010000697.1 GCA_027307295.1 Acidobacteriaceae bacterium | reverse complement strand
CTCAGAGCGCAGCTTGTCAAAATTCTGCTGTAGATCAGGGCTTAGCTTCTTGTGATACCAGGCGGCGCAGGAGTATGTGGGAAGAAAGAGCACAAAAGGCAGATCGTTGCCCGGCGCTCCGTCTGTTGTCTGAAAGTTCAGGATGCTGGAGATCAGCATGATCCCGTTGAAAGCCACGCCATGCTCCACTAGATAGCCGGAAAGACCGGCTGCGCGCGTGGTGCCATAACTCTCCCCCACAAGGAAGAGCGGTGACGACCAGCGCTCATAGCGGCCAAGATACAGGCGGATAAATTCGCCGACGGACTCAATGTCTCCGCGAAGGCCGAGAAATTTTCTGGTCTGGTCACGCTTCACGGCCCGGCTGTAGCCGGTGCCTACAGGATCGATAAATACAAGATCGGTCTGGTCGAGCCATGTGTATTCGTTGTCAATTAACTGGTAGGGTGGTGGAGGCATCATGCCATCGGGCTGCATGCGCACGCGTTTGGGGCCAATCGCGCCTAGATGTAGCCATACTGAAGCTGATCCGGGGCCGCCGTTGAAGGAGAACGTCAGCGGCCGCCGCTCGCTCTGGCCGTCGAGGGTGTAGGCCATGTAGAAGATGTGGGCTTCCACCTCGCCGGTGTCATTGTTCTTGAGCGGCATCATGCCCGTGGTGACGGTATAGCGCAGCGTCTTGCCGCCGGCATGGACTTCATGGTGTGTCACGGAAGGCGGCTGTTCAGGTACATCTTTTTTCACTTCCGCGGGCGCAGCCGGCTTCGCTGGCTGCTCGACAGGATTTGCAGAAGGTGTGGGACTGGACGACCTGTCAGTACGGCCCCTTTGCTGGGCCAACGCAGAAAGGGAACAGAGCACTAGCAGACTGGCAAACAAGGGCAGGGCACGGCGCAGCATCATGAGCACTCCACATAGAGATGTAAACGTCTTTTAGACGTGAACCGGGAAAGACGTTGAACTGGAAGACAGGTGAGTGTATCTGCCTCAATGGAAAAGGGCAAATCGGGCATGCTGGATCAGGCATGAAGGAAATGGCGGGCGAATTTGCATGGCAAAACGGTACCGCCAGTGGCGTGCGCCCTAAAACATAGCCAGGTTTATCTTTAGCAGACGCCCCCTGGGTATGGAGGGTGGATTTCATGTTCCGGAATTGGGAATGAAAAAATAAAGTTTCAGAATCTCTCCTGATCCATTACACTTTCCACCATTGACTTAGGGGCTCGTATAGGGGCCGAAGACCGCTCTTAATTCTTCTGTCAACAGGCCAGAACGAATCTGCTGTGCATTAAGGCAAGAAAACCAAGGAATACAAAGACAGGGACGCACAGCTAGCTAGCTGGAGCTTTTGTGCGTCGAACGTTCGATGTCTTAGTACATCTCCTGTTTTTGGGCCATCTTCAAAATGTTCATTTGAAC
>DAHUXF010000696.1 GCA_027307295.1 Acidobacteriaceae bacterium | reverse complement strand
CGGCTTTGGCAATCTTATCTAGCTCGGCAAACTTACAGATCGCGGCTACATACGGGGTCTTGAAATCAGCTTCTTCAATTTTTGCTGCTTTGCCTTTTGGCATGGCCCGGGCGCGCACGTTGTCTTCAATCTGCTTGATAATCGCCGGAGTGGCCGAACCACCGTATGTGGCCTTGAACTTTACCCCATTCCAGTCCCAGGGATTGTGGCTGGAGGTAATCATGATTCCCCCCGCGGTGCGGAGGTTTTTGACCGCATATGAAAGCGCAGGCGTAGGCGTGTAATCGTTGGAGATTTTGACAGGAATGCCTGCGGCTGCCAGCACCTCGCCGGCGGCTTCAGCAAAACGGCGCGAGCCAAAGCGCGTGTCATAGCCAATCACCAGCCCGCGCGAAGCATCTTCATTCTTGAGGACATAAGCGGCAATTCCGCCGGCCACGCGACGCACGTTTTCAAAGGTGTAGTCCTCAGCAATCACGCCGCGCCAGCCATCCGTGCCAAATTTAATTTCCATGGTCGCTTTGCTCCCAAAAATTGTTTAAGAATTGTCCCGCAAGCAAGCTATTTGCACCTGGACGAAAAGCCGGAAGGTGCATTTCTGCTGGCTCTTAAATTAAATCCGTCAGTTTTTTCTCATTCAAGTATTTCACAATTTTGCCCACGTCCTGCGAATGCTCACGCGTTGTCACCAGGATGGCATCTTCCGTTTCAACCACAACCAGATTGTTTACGCCCACGGCGGCCACGAACTTATTGGGAGCAAAGATGTAGTTGCCGCCAGAATTCAACATATAACTGTTGCCCGCTTCCACAACGTTTCTGGCTTCGTCCCTGGCATGGACCGCATGATGCTCATAGAGCGCGGCCCAGGAACCCAGATCATTCCAGCCAAAATCGGCCTTCAAACAAAACAGGTGGGAAGAGTGCTCTCCCTTGGCGGAGCGAGGTTCCAGCACGGCATAATCAATGCTGATGTTTTCGCACCTGGGATATAACAGAGCAAACTTCTTTTGAAAATCCTTTGTCCCCCACGCGGAAGCAATCTCTTCAAGATACGGCGCTGTCTCCGGCAGATGTTCCCGCAGCGCCCGTGTAAGCGTGCGCGCGCTCCAGACAAAAATCCCGCTGTTCCAGAAGTAGTTTCCTGCCGCCATGAATTCTTCGGCGCGTTGCTGGTTGGGCTTTTCAGTAAAACGGTTTACCCGGAACAAGTCAGACTTGATGCGTTCGCCCGTCGCAATGTAGCCATAGCCCGTTTCGGCCCTGTCCGGCTGCACCCCCATCACAACAATGTGGTCTTCTTTCGCCGCAAGGTCGATGGCGCGTTGCAGCATCTTGCGGAACTGCTTTTCATCGCCAATGACGTGGTCCGCGGGAAACATCCCGATGATGGAGTCTGGCGCCAGCTTGTCCAGCAAAAATGCCGCCAG
>DAHUXF010000695.1 GCA_027307295.1 Acidobacteriaceae bacterium | reverse complement strand
CGCGCGAAGGCGCTGGCGGCGATCGCGCTGGCGGACGCGCAGATCCGGCGCGACCTGGCGCTGGTCTTCCGCAAGGACAAGGCGCTCAGCCGGGCCGCACTTGCCTTTATTGATATTGCCGTCAAGATCAAACAAGTTCAGGGAGCGGCGGCTTCAACACAGAAATAGCGCTGGACGAAAACTGTATTGCACCATTTTAGGTGCAGCAGTAGAAATGCTAAGGTTACCATCGGAACTGCCAACACAAATTTTTACAGGGAATTTTTTCGCAAGTCCTTCAGCATGTGTTATTTTTTGTCATTCACGTAAAAATGAGTTTTTGGAGGCAAGTACATTGGGATTAAACATGGTGCCCAAGCGCATCTTCTTGACCAACGGAGTTGGCAAACACAAAGAACGGCTCACCTCTTTTGAGCTGGCCCTCAGGGATGCAGGCATTGCGGCCCAGAACCTGGTTCGAGTTTCTTCTATTTTTCCTCCGCATTGTAAGTTGATTTCGCGCAAGGAAGGCGTGAAGTATCTTTATCCTGGAGAAGTCACATTTGCCGTGGTTGCGGAAAACTCCACGCGGGAGCCGCACCGCCTCACGGCTGCCAGCATCGGCCTGGCCATGCCCGCGGACCGCAGCACCTATGGCTATCTTAGCGAGCACCACTCTTTTGGCGAAGCCGACGACGTGGCCGGCGAATATGCTGAAGAGCTGGCCGCTGAGATGCTCGCCACCACGCTGAACGTGGAGTTCGATCCCGACAAATCCTGGGATGAGAAGAAAGAGCTCTACCGCATCTCCAACAAGATTGTCCGCACCACCAACATCACGCAAAGCGGCGTAGGTGACAAACGCGGGTTGTGGACCACGGTGATTGCCTCGGCCATTTTGATCTTTGAATGATGGAATAGCCTGCCCACGAAAAAGCTGGAAACTAAGGGACGATAAAAGATTCCGTGCATGTATCCGGGGCGCCGTCGGCCATGGGGCTACGGCCAGAATTTGCACTACGTAAGTTGACTTCTCACGATAGATAATGAAATACGGAAAGCGCAACAAAGGAAATCTGCGGCAATTCAGGTCATAGATGGGCCAGCGTTGAGGGGCATCCAGAATTGAAATGAATTGCGTTGTCGATTTCTGCAAGAAACGCCGCAGAAGCGTGCAAACTGCGTTCTCTATGCCAAAGGATAGCCGCTTCTGCTTCGACAATAGCTTCAGGATGGAACTCGACTTGCCTGATAGTCATTTGGGGACTTTAGCCAGCAGCCGGGAACGTGCTTCTGACCAGGGAATAGCAGGCACAATCCCGGAGTCCAGATCAGCGAGCCGGCGGTGTATTTCCAGCCGCCAAGTTTCCTCAGCATCTGAATCCACTTGCAGGTCCAGGCTCTCCCACAAAGAATCAGCCAGAGCAGCACGGGCTTCCGGCGGAAGCGCCAAT
>DAHUXF010000694.1 GCA_027307295.1 Acidobacteriaceae bacterium | reverse complement strand
GCCGGCCTTCCAGATCGCTGAACAGCAGGGTGACGGCCTTGATCCTGGTTTCATCGGCCAGATACTTGAGCCGTTCTTCCTGGATTTTGTGCATGGGAACGCGATTCTTGCGCTGCTCTTTCGCCTGCAGGTTCAGTTCTTCTAATTCGTCATATGAGAGAGCCAGAAAATTGCGCAGTTCGTTTGCCATGAATCTCCTTCACAAATGGAATTGTGGTATTTGGACCGTTCCGTGGGTTCCCGAGCGTTGTAACAAAGGGCTAGGATAACGCGGCCCCGCCTCAACCTGCCAATTAAAAGACATAATAAGGGCCATCAAATCGTTTTATATCCGCTTGGCGGGCGGACTGGCAGAAAAATGACCCCGGACGCAAAGGAATAAAAGCTTTACCACTGATTTACACGGAACAACACTGATCGGGAATTATTTGTTTCTGCGTTCTTTAACTTTGATGCTCCTGAACAAATGAAAATCGTAGCACATACAAATCCAGCAGTCGCCATTTTTCCGGGATCCGTGTTGTTCCGAAATGTATTCATCCAGATGTAACCTGTGGTTTTTGTAAGCTGTTGGTTTGCATGGTTTGGGGCCGTCGTTCTAGCCAGCAACTGAGTTTGCAAAACCTACGGATGTGATGGCGGATCAGTCGGCGGACAGTAGCAGGACTGTGCGGCGGCTCCGCCGTGTCCACAAAGTTAACTCAGCTTGGCAGGCCCCACCCCATGCACGGTTTATCCGTGTAAATCAGTGGTAAGGCTTTATTTCTATCTTTGCGGAGTCGGCGTCGGACTCGCCTGGTCTTTCTTCTTCTTGCCCAACACCTGATTCAGCACGTTGCCCAGGTTTGGGGCTGGAGTGGGCGTAGCTTGCGGCTGCTGGTTACTACTTACGCCGGGATTCTGCGCGGGTGGATTCTGTGCTGGCTGGTTCTGTTGTTGTCCGGCCAGCGCACCCAGAATTCCTCCAATGCCGCCTTTCTGTTGCGTAGCTTCGCCGCTGCCCTGGTTCGCATTGCCAACGTTGTTCTTATTGCCCTGATTTTTATTGCCAAGGATTGCGCCCAGGAGTCCGTTGGTGAGCTGGCCGGGGTTCTTGCTTGTCGGCAGAAGGTTCTGTAGTTTCATCTGCGCCAACTGCTGCACGTCCGGCGCAACGCGCGGATGCTGGAAGGTTCCTGTAATAATGACCGGCACCACCAGTTCCCCCTGATTGTTGGCCAGGGCAGTGTTCATGAATCCGCCAACTTGCGTGCCGCCCACCTGCTGGCTGAGCGCCTTGTTGAGCACAGCGGTTACGTGCATATTCAGGGACTGGTCGGCCAGGTTCACCAGGCCTGTGGCGGCCATGGTTCCGCCATCGATCACGGCTTTCAGATTGTTGGTCTGGGCCACGCCGTTCTTTACGTCAAAGTTCCCGGTGAGCTGGAACAAGTCAGTA
>DAHUXF010000693.1 GCA_027307295.1 Acidobacteriaceae bacterium | reverse complement strand
TTGTTATAGAGGGGAACAAGCCGGCCACCTTTGGACATCCATTCTGGTCACTCATCAGCGACTTCAGGATGTTGGGCCTGATGGCGACAGGGAAGCTCAAGGCGCGCATGGCAGCTACACCCGCCGTTCCTCAGCAGAGACGTTCAGCGTAGACTGAGCGTCTTCTTGCTACAACAAAACCTTGCTGCAAAAAACCACAACAAAAAACCATGCCGCAGTAAAAACACGTCGCGCCGGAACCCCCATAGCAAAAATGCAGGTTTCACCCACATGCACCAGCGGCGTAGACGCTACCTCATCTGGTTTGAGGTCCCAGCTGCTTTGGTTTGAAATGATGCCTGTTCCGTTTGGGCCAGCGTTCCAGAGCCTTGTCCCTGCCCTGACTCTGCTTTGAAGTAGTACGTGGTATTGGGCTGCAGGCTCCTGATGATGACCCGGTGCGTCAGTCCGCCCCAGGGCATGCTGGCCGTCTGGTCCATGTGTGCGGGATCAATGCCGTAATGCAGCGTAGTGCCTGAATTAACGTTGGTGGACCAAGCGATTTCAGCGGTGGTATCGGTTACATGCTCCACCACCGGGCCGTTGACTATTTTTACCGCGTTATTGTCCGTGCCAATGGGCCCGTAAGGAACCGGCAGTTGCATGGAAGGGGCCTGCAACGGTGGCTGCTGCGGCGCCGTATTTCCCGTCTGCATCATCGCCTGTCCCGTGAAGGCTGCACCCAGCAAAATCGCAATCCAGATGGTATTCATGGCAATAATCTCCCTTCGCGCTGTCATGGTTAGATGGCAAGTTGCTGAAAAGGGTGTTCTGGATATTTATCCAGCCAGAGACAGTCCAGCCAGAGACAGTCCAGCCATGAACTCTTTCAAAAGCATGCCTTCTCCACGCCTCTGTGCCTCCGCGGTGGAAGTTTGTCTTTTTCGCCGTGGGCCGGCAAATTTTCTCCGGCGGATTGCGCAAAACGGCGCGGTTAGGCAGAATAACCAGCACAAAAACCGCAGAATTGGGGCCGGTAAGATCGACTATTACAACAGCGGAGAGTTAAAGCGAAAAGTTGAAAATGGAGAGTTGCAAATGAAGATCGGCAAAATCCTGATCTGGATAGTTGTGGCCATGCTGGGCGCAGTGGCGTTGGCCACCATCGCTTGGCATCGCGGCGAAGGGATCAGCGCGATGTGGCTGGTGGTGGCGGCGCTCTGCACATATGCGCTGGGCTACAGGTTCTACTCCAGCTTTGTTGCGGCCAAAGTGCTTGCGCTGGACGCAATGCGGGCCACTCCGGCGGAACGCCTGGAAAATGGCCGCGACTTTGTCCGCACCAATAAATGGGTGGTCTTTGGCCATCACTTTGCCGCTATCGCCGGGCCGGCGGGTCAGGTCGGCGTGCAGTTTCATCCAGAGGTAATGCACACCACTGCGGGTGCCCAGATCCTGCGGAACTTTGT
>DAHUXF010000692.1 GCA_027307295.1 Acidobacteriaceae bacterium | reverse complement strand
CAAAAGCAGCGTCTTTTGCCCACGGCCAGCCAATAGTTCCAATGCGGCCAAACCTCAAACCACTTTTTCTTGATGTGGAAGCGCGTTTCGGGAACTGCCAGTGAAAAGTGGTTAATCAAAAAGTCCACATAACCTTGATTTCTTTTGGAGGAGTTACATATGCACACCTGGCTCGCAACGGGCCTGATGAGCCGCGTAATCCGCTCGCGCCGCAGCTTGGCGCTGGTGGCCGTATTGGCCGTATTAACGTTCGCCCTGCCGATGGCAGTTGCCCAACAAGGGCAGGCCACGCCGCCAACTTCGCAGGTTGCTGCGGTTGTCAGTCCGCAATCTGGCGCCGCAGCGCAGGAAGCCGCACCTGCCCCAGCGCCAAAAGCCGCCGGGGAGGCCGACCTGACACTGCCCGATATGAAGAGCGTTCCGTTCCTCAACGGCATCAGCGGCCATGCGCTGCTGGAAATTGGCCTGGTCTTTTGCGCCCTCGGCGGACTATTCGGGCTGATTATCTACATGCAGCTGAAGAACGCGCCGGTACACCGCTCCATGCGGGAGATCTCCGAACTCATCTATGAGACCTGCAAGACCTATCTGATCACGCAGGGCAAGTTCATCCTGATTCTTGAAGCCTTCATCGCCGTAGTTATTGTCCTGTACTTCGGCCTGCTGGAGCACCTGGCGACGAACCGCGTCATTATCATCCTGCTGTTCAGCCTGGTAGGAATCGCGGGCAGCTACGGGGTGGCGTGGTTTGGCATTCGCGTCAACACATTCGCCAACTCGCGCACCGCGTTTGCCGGACTCCGCGGCAAGCCCTATCCGATTTATGCCATTCCGCTGAAGGCTGGCATGAGCATCGGCATGATGCTCATCAGCGTTGAACTGCTCATCATGCTCTGCATTCTGCTTTTTATACCGGCAGATTACGCAGGAAACTGCTTCATCGGTTTCGCGATTGGTGAATCGCTGGGCGCGGCCGTGCTTCGAATCGCCGGTGGAATTTTCACGAAAATCGCCGACATCGGTTCCGACCTCATGAAAATCGTTTTCAAAATCAAGGAAGACGACGCGCGCAATCCCGGCGTAATTGCCGATTGCACAGGGTGACAATGCCGGCGACTCGGTTGGCCCAAGCGCCGATGGATTTGAAACCTACGGCGTGACCGGCGTGGCCATGATCACCTTCATTCTGCTGGCTGTGAAGAGCCCCGCGACGCAAGCGGAACTGCTGGTCTGGATCTTCGTCATGCGCATCATGATGCTGGTGTCGAGCGCGGGCGCGTATTTCATCAACGGCGCGGTCGTCAAGGGCAAGTACGCGAATGCGAATGAGATGAACTTTGAGCATCCGCTCACCTCACTCGTGTGGCTGACTTCGATCATCTCGATCGCTCTCACCTACCTCATCTCGTACCTGATCGTGCCCGATCTCATGGGGAACACCACGCTCTGGTG
>DAHUXF010000691.1 GCA_027307295.1 Acidobacteriaceae bacterium | reverse complement strand
TTTCTCCACGAAACGTCCCACGAACAACATTACAGGCCGATCAGTGCGTAGACCGAGAGTACGGCGAATATCAGATTTTTGCTCCTTCGCAGAAAGGGGCCTGAACACCTCAGTATCAACGCCGTTAAAAATCATTGCAGGAGGCGTTTTAAAGCGCACTGCGGCAAAATAACGTTTTGTTATTTCGCTGATGAATACCACCTGCCGGGCGCTTCTCAACATGGGTCGTGTCACCACCCTGTTAGCAAATTTCATCAATCCGCTGAGGGCCCGGTTTGGATACGGAACCAGACCGATGTGCTGAACAATCATCGCCGGAATCCCATTCAGGCGGGCAAATATAAAAGCAGCAATATTGGTGAGGTAAAGACAATCATGAAGAATGACAATATCTGCCAGCCTGACTTCCTTTCGCATCCTTCTCAAAGCAGCTAATGTTGGAATGGGAAAGGGTAGCCCAATTTTTCTTTCGATAACATTGAAAGCTGAAATACTAACGGACCTGAACTTCACTCCCTGCCCCGGAGACAGACTTGCGTTGGTTGCGATCCACGTCACCTCTTGCCCTGAAGCGGCAAATTCACTGGCCAGTTTCTCTGCGACGAGTTCAATGCCGCCCTGATGCGAGCCGAAGTAGTGCGTTGCCATCAAGATTTTCATGGAACGGCCCTTTCACTCCGGGACCCAGACATGATTTCTTGTTCAGCGACAATTGCATGTTGCAGGCGCAGCACTGCCAGCGCGCTTTCCGGCCCAATGGGTGATAGATCTTCAATCCGTCCATGAATAGCACTTTGGAATCGCGCAAAGACTTCGTCATTGCCGTAGGCCAGCCGGCCCGTCAAATGCGGTATGCCGCTGATAACGTGCTGCCACAAGTGCTGGACCACAGCAAGTACGCTGGTACGAAGGACCGTATAGGTTTCGTGTTTCCCATCGTTCGGCAAAGAAACATAAATGTCCCTGAACACGTCAACAATACCAAGCCGGTTTTCTCCAAAGACTGCCAGATACCATTCGCTAACAGGGCTTTCAAAATTACAATGCAGAGAAATAGGGCAGCCAAGGGCGGGCGATCGAAAAATTGCGTCGATTCTTGCCGGTGTTTTGAGTCCGCTCGAACTGGCGAAAGTCAGGCACCTGCTCAGCTCTATTGGTCCAGCAATCAAACGCATCAAATAAAGAAGATGCGGGCTCTCATCGTAGAAGAGTCCAAGCGGGAGCTCTTCATACCACGCGGGAAGCCGTCTTCCAGGATTACCGAATTGCACGGCATTAACGGCCCGAATGGCTCCGAACACCCCTTGAGAAATTTCCGCGAGCAACCGTTTCGTTGAACGCGCAAATTGAAAATTGTGAACAATCGCGAGACGAAGATCTTTCGTTTGGGCCAGCCTGACCAGCTCCTCGCCTTCTTGCACCGTCATAGCAAAAGGCTTTTCGGTCAGGACATGTT
>DAHUXF010000690.1 GCA_027307295.1 Acidobacteriaceae bacterium | reverse complement strand
GTGGGCATGGACATTGTCCGCCGCAACGTCCAGGCCTTGCGCGGGAATGTGACGATCACCAGCCGCCCCGGAAAGGGCACTACGGTCCATCTCCGCTTTCCGCTGACACTGGCCATTATTGAAGGCTTCGCCGTTGAGGTGGCTGGCAATACCTACGTGATTCCGCTTGATGAGGTCATGGAGTGCGTGGAATTGCCGGCTGAAGCGCGGGATTCAAAGCACAGCACCGGGGTCATGAAGCTTCGTGGCGAGCCTGTGTCTTATCTGCAATTGCAGGATCATTTTGAGCTGCCAGGCCCGCGCGCTGCGCGCCAGAACGTTGTGGTGGTGCAGCACGGAACCAAGCGGGCTGGCCTGGCGGTGGACATTCTCCACGGCGCAGCCCAGACCGTGATTAAGCCTCTGGCCTATTTGCTGAAAGATGTGCCCGGAGTTTCGAGTTCGGCCATTCTGGTAAGCGGCAGGGTCGCACTGGTCCTGGATGTGCCGGCGTTGCTGCGTGGTTTTGTCGGGGAAACGTTGAACGCCAATGCAGTGTTGCCGGACCAGGCAATGAAGGCGGTCCAACATCCATAGACATGCGAAGGAAAGCCCGTGCATCTCTGCGGAACGCGCCACCAGCGGCGCATCAGGGGAAACAATATTTGGCAGGCTGCGGCAAAAACGGCCTGAGCGCAATTGGAAAAGGAGTTAATCAGTGCTAAAGAACATGTTTATCGGCAAGCGGCTCTTTTTGAGCTTTGGTGTAGTGCTCTTTCTCACGGCCTGCATCGGCTACATCGGCTGGAATTACACCCATTCCATGGCGGGTGAATTTGAAAGCCTCTACACTGAAAACCTGCAGCCGGCCGTGCATCTCTCTAACGCTGAGCGCGGACTGTGGGAGCTTCGCTTTGAGGTCGCCAACTATCCCTATTGGACCCCCGAAGAGCGTGCCAAGCTTCGTGCCGCTGAGCCCAAATGGATCCGGCAAGTGGAAGACAACCTCTCCGACTACAGCAAGCGCTCTCTTTCACCGGAAGAGAAGGACGCGCTGAAAGACTTTAACGAACAGTGGAACAGGTATTTGCAGGCCCGGCCCCATTGGTTTGATCTGATTGACACGGGAAAACTGGAAGAGGCTTCCAACTTCCGTCTCAGCACTGTGATCGTGGCTGCAGGTAATTCCGTAAAGGCGCTGGCCCGGCTCATTGACACACAAAACGGATTGGGTGAGGCGAAGCGGACGCAGGTGAGTGCGGAAGCCAGTTCATCTCTGCAGAGAATCGTCGTGCTGCTCCTGATGGCCATCGGCATAGGCTTGTTATTTGCTTTCCTGGCGACGCGCAGCGTCACGCTTCCCATCAACGCCATGCTGAACCACTTTGTCGAATTGACCCAGGGAGACCTGACGCGGCGGATCACGGTCACCTCCACAGATGAAATCGGGCGCATGGGGCAGTCCATCAATATGTTTCTG
>DAHUXF010000068.1 GCA_027307295.1 Acidobacteriaceae bacterium | reverse complement strand
TGGTCGCACGCTCTCACTTCCGGTGAGGACTTCTTTGGTCTTTCCGAACCGGCTGATCTTATCAATACCAGACCCGAGTTGGGTCCTGCATTCAATGACATCCGGCACGCTGTGAACATGGGTGTGGTTCTGGATTCAGGCAGGATGACCTCCAACCGGTTCGCCGGCTTTGTCGCCAACAACCTGGGATTGAGCTGGGTCGGACAATTACAGTCTGGCCGGCCTTATCCCATTTCTACCGGTTCGGCTGGATTCGGCGGCAGCGAAAGGTTCTTTGGCGCCGGCAGTGAAACCCAGCAACGGCCTAACGTTACAGCGGATGGCACCATCAATACATCAGGAATCGCTTCCTTTGATGGCAGTAACGCATTGTTTGGCCCCGGCGCAGTAGCGGCTTGCATTACTGCATTTCCTACTCTCGTCTCCCAGTGCCAGGCTATCCAGAACGCCTTCGCGGCCCCTGCGGGCGTCACTAATACAGGTGCTGTTGATATCGTTACGGGAACTCCAGTCACCTTTAAAACCGTCAGCGGTAATCTGGGCAGAGACGCTGGCAGGGGATCACCGTTCTATAAGTTCGATGCTTCCCTGCACAAGTCCTTCGCCATGCCCAGAGCTGAAAACGTCAAGTTGGAACTGCGTTTTGACGCATTCAACGTCTTCAATCATTCCAACCTGATTTCCAATAACACCAATGACGTCCTTAGCGTCATGGCGCCTTCCGTCACCAACGCCGGCAGTACTGATCCGCTAAAGCCGCCCACCATCAACTCTGACTTCTTCACCTGCACCGGGTGCATGCGGCCCAACGGCACTTACGTTGGAACGAATGGCCAGACGTTGCATCTTGCTGATTTGCAAAAAGGCGCGAAGATCAACGGATTGCCATTTAACGGTCTAGGCAATCCGGGCGCAGATGACGCGCCCCGCAAACTGCAACTCTCATTCCACGTACGCTTCTAAAAATGCGTTCGTGCACAACCTTCGTCCAAGCCCAGGAGGCGGACTTTCGAGTCCGCCTCCCTTTATTTTGCCGCAGGCGTAATTGGCTGGCGTGACTCTTCTGCGACCATGTACTGAATGAGCCGATGCCACACTCCCACCAACGCGCTTCCAATCAGCACAAGCGCCAGGCACAGACCGGCCCAGATTCCCACTGCGCCCAGTTTTAGCTTGAAGCATAGCAATGCTCCCAGGGGGAGACCGATCAGCCAATAACCGATAAAGTTGGCGAACATGGGAACACGTGTATTTCCCGCGCCGCGCAGAGCGCCCGTGGCTACCACTTGCAGGCCGTCAAAGAGTTGGAAGACCGCTGCCACCAGAAGCAGCTTTGCCCCGGCTTCCACTACAACGCTCTCCGGTGTATAAACGCGGGCAATGGGCCGCGCGAACAGGAACAGCATAAGTCCGGCGCATGACATAAAGAATGCGGCAAAGAACAAGGCCATCCAGCCAGCGCGGGCCGCGCCATGAGCATTGCGCGCGCCAACAGCATGTCCCACCCGCACAGCCGCAGCCGATCCAATGCCCAAAGGCACCATGTACGTGAAGCTCGCCACATTCAAGGCAATCTGGTGGCCAGCGAGTTGTACCGCGCCCAGTTTGCCGATCAGCACCGTAGCCGTGGCAAAAGCGCCGATCTCCAGTAAAAGTTGCAATGCAGCCGGGAAACCCAGCCGCAGCAACCGCCAGACGCGTTGCAGTTCCAGTCGTCGTGAAGCGCTCCATAGTCCGCTGTTACGTTTGCGGTCGTAGTAAACCACCGCCAGGGCCAGCACAGCGACCATGTAACAGCGCGAAATGCAGGTGGACCATCCACTGCCCCGCACGCCCAGTGCAGGCATTCCCATGTGCCCATACACCAGAGCCCAGTTGCCCAGCAGGTTCACCAGGTTAGCGGAGATCAGCGCAAACACCACCGGCTTTGCAATGTGCATGGCCTGCAGGTACCGTCGCAACGCAAAGTACAATGCAAGCGGCAGCGTGCTCCAAACCAGCGCTTTAAGGAATGGGACCGTCTGGGCCACGAGTGCAGGCTCCAGCCCAAAATATCGAAATAGCGGAAGTGCGGCCAGCATGGAAAGCATCATCACCGGAGCCAGCACGAGCACAAAATACAATGCATTCCACATGGTGCGATGGCATTCAGCCAGGCGTCCGGCGCCATAGGCCTGCGCTACCAGGGTGTCCATCCCTAGCATGATTCCGCTGCCAAATACTCCAATCGTATAGAACAAGGTGCTGCCCAGGCTGACCGCGCCAATGGCCATTGCGCTATCCGGCAACCGGCCCACCATCACAGTGTCAGTAAATGCCATGGCCAGCCATCCCAGTTCAGTGAGCGCCAGCGGCAGGGCCAGGCGCAGCATGGGACGAAATTCCTGGCCAATTTCATGGGTGTGCAGCATGGAATCGATTTAAACACACACAGAGTTAACGGCACGAGCAGCGATACGGGAAATACAAAACTGGAATGTGGGAAAAGCGCGGCGGCTAAGCCGGGTATGGCTCCGGATAGTCCTCAAGGATGGCGTGATACCCGGTGATAATGCTGGTGGGACTGACGGGACGGCGCAGTTCAAACCGGACGTTGTGCTTGCACCTTTTGCAGATGGGAAAACGCACGCCATGGAGCAGAGTTGCTTCGTGCATCAGGCGGTGAGAATCGTGTGTTACACGATAAATTCCGCTCTCTTGTACGATTTCCCCGGGACGAAACTTCTTGTTCACGTTTTATCCTTAACACCACTTACAAGCAATCTAAGAACATCTTAAGCATTTCCCTGATTGCTGGCAAATCTCTGCGCGGATATGTTCTCTGATGAAAAGGGTTCTTTCTGCCCTGCTGTATAATTTGAAAAAATCATCTCAACCCTAATTTCTACATTTTCATGGCCAATATTCTTTCTGTGGCTTCAAATGAAACTTTGCAGACTACCCGGCAACTCTTGCTGCAGCAGGAAGGCCACAGTGTGGCTTCCGCTATCACCATGGCCGAAGTGGAGCATATCTGCAAAAAGGAAAAGGAGATGGATTTGGCGCTGATTGGCCATGGCTTTCGCGGATCGGAAAGAAGAAAGATTGCCACCGTCATCAACCGTTTTTTTCCCGGAATCCCGATCCTGGAAATGTGTTTACATTCTCCGGAAATTCCGGGTGTGGACTTCATTTTCAGCGATTCCCCTCAGGACCTGGTAAAAGCCTTGCGGCAAATACTGGCCGGCCATCGCGTCCGTGGCTATACGGAATAGGTCCTTAAATCTTGCACAGCTTTTCTGATTGACAGGGCAAGCCCGCTTGGTTAGCATAATTTTCGAAATGGTTTCCATCGTCCATCGCCATCACCATCATCACCACGTAATGATCGTGTCGGCGGGGGCCTGTAAAATGTAATACAGCGCAATCCTAAAAGGTTTATCACCCGCCGGCAAAAATCGGCGGGTTTTATTTTTTATAGGGCTTTCACTCGACACTGTGAGGACACATGCAAATCGACTTTGAAAAAATGGACGGCCTGGCTCCCGCCATTGTGCAGGAAGACTCCACCGGCGAGGTATTGATGGTGGGCTTTATGAATGCTGCGGCCTATGCGCGCACTGCCGAAACTGGTTACGTTACATTTTATTCCCGCACCCGCCAAACACTGTGGATGAAAGGCGAGACATCCGGCAATCGTCTGCGCGTTATCTCCGCAACCACGGACTGTGACCGCGATACGATCCTGGTCCGGGTTTTTGTGGAGGGTGATGGCCTGGTCTGCCATACCGGCACAAAGTCATGCTTCACAGAGCCGCTGGCCATCAACTGTGTGGGGGCTGCACAATGAAACTGCGCGTAGGCGTACCCAAAGGCAGTTTGCAGGAATCAACCATCGCGCTGTTCAAGCGCGCCGGGTTGAACATTTACACCAGCAGCCGTTCTTATTTTGCCGGCACCGATGATCCGGAAATAGAGTGCATGCTCATTCGCGCCCAGGAAATGGCGCGTTACGTAGACCACGGCGTTCTTGATTGCGGACTCACCGGCAGGGACTGGGTGGTAGAGAGCGGCCTTGATCTTATCAGCACGGCGGAGTTGGTGTACGCCAAGCAGAGTCTAGGAAAAGTCCGCTGGGTGCTGGCGGTTCCGGAAGATTCCAGCTTTCAGAGTGCGGAAGACCTTGCTGGCAAGATCATTGCCACGGAACTGGTCAACGTTACGCGCAACTACTTCGCAACGCGCAACGTGCCGGTGAAGGTGGAATTCTCCTGGGGCGCGACCGAAATAAAGCCGCCTATGCTGGCCGATGCAATCGTGGAAATCACGGAAACCGGCAGTTCCCTGCGCGCCAACCGGCTCCGCATTATGGAGACGGTTATGGAGTCCACCACACAGCTCATTACCAATAAGACAGCCTGGGCCCAGGAGGACAAGCGCCGGAAGATAGAGAGTCTGGGACTCATGCTCTGTGGCGCGATTTACGCCCAGGGCCGAGTGGGCCTTATGCTGAACGTGCGCAAGCTGGACCTGCCGGCGGTGCTGGCCGTACTGCCTGCATTGCAGAAACCCACCATCTCTACGCTTAGCGATGCCGAATGGGTCGCGGTAAACACCATCATTGAAGAAACCACGGCCTGGAGAATCATGCCAAAGTTGAAAGCGGCCAAAGCTGAAGGCATTGTTGAATATCCCTTGAACAAGGTGGTGCTGTAATGCGGATCTTAAGGGGCCGCCAGGCTGAAACCCGTATCCGCGCTCTGGAAAAGCGCGGCGCTACGGATCTTGCACGCGTCGAGAAAAAGGTGGCACGCATTGTCGCTGACATTCGCAAGAATGGCGACCGGGCGCTGCGACGTTACGCACAGCAATGGGATGGTCTGAAGCTAAAGCAGCCTCTCCGCATTTCTGAAGCACAGATGGAGCAGGCATGGCGCTCAGTATCAGAAGAATTTAAGCAAGCACTGAACGTCGCAGCCGGAAATATTCGCCAATATTGCCAATGGCAGATGCCGCAGCCCTGGAACAAGACGCTCACTCCGGGAATCCAGGTTGGCCAAGTTGTCCGGCCCTTGCAATCAACAGGATGTTATGTTCCGGGCGGACGCTATCCCCTGCCCTCCACCATGCTCATGACGGTGATTCCTGCCCAGGTTGCAGGCGTACCGGAAATCCGGGTGGTCTCGCCCAAGCCCGCAGCTGAAACTTTGGCGACGGCGCACTTTCTTGGCGTGCGAGAGTTCTATCCAGTCGGCGGTGCGCAGGCCGTTGCTGCCCTGGCGTATGGAACAGCTTCAGTTCCCAAAGTCGATAAGATAGTGGGGCCTGGGAATCTGTTTGTAACCGCCGCCAAAAAGCTGGTGGCCTTTGATTGCGGCATTGACTTCCTTGCGGGCCCCACGGAAGTAGTAATCATGTGCGAGCGCGGGAATGCCCGCTTTATCGCGGCAGACCTGGTCGCCCAGGCGGAGCATGATCCCGACGCTTTGGCAATCTTTATCACTGCCTCCGGGTCTCTTGCCCAAGACGTTGCCGCTGAAATCACCCTGGCTGCCGGGAACAATGACACGGCCAGACTTTCTTTAAAGCAAAATGGAGTTGTTCTGGTTGCCCAATCCCATGAGCAGGCTTTGGAATATGCCAACCGTATTGCCGCCGAGCACATCACGGTGAACAAGGAAGACCTTCCCCAGATACACAGCGCCGGCTCAATCTTTATCGGCGACTACTCTCCCCAGGCAGCCGGCGATTATGCCGCTGGCCCAAACCATGTGTTGCCCACGGGAGCTGCCGCGCGGTTCCGTGGCGGCCTGAGCGTACAAGACTTTGTTAAAACCATTTCTGTCCAGCAGCTTTCCCGCCCGGGCCTGGACAGCATCAGTAAAGCCGTGATGACCCTGGCGGAAGCCGAGGGCCTGAAAGCCCATGCCGAATCCATTCGAGTGAGGTCCACCCATGCTTAAAGCCCGCATGTGCATGCGCGAAATACGCGAGTATCACTCTCCCTTAAGCGCTCCCACAATCAATCTTCGCCTGGACATGAATGAGAGCACCACGGGATGCTCTCCTCGCGTGCTGGATAGATTGCGACGCATGGACGCCCGCTCACTGGCGTTGTATCCGCCCCGGGAAAACGGTGAGCAATTAGTAGCTGAATTTCTGGGTGTGAATGCGAACCAGGTCCTGCTCACCAACGGAGCCGATGAAGGGATTGATCTTCTCTGCCGCGCCTATCTTGAGCCGGAGAGCGAGATCATCATTATTGTTCCTACCTTTGCCATGTATGAAGTCTTTGCCCAGATGGAAGGCGCAAAGATACTCCGGATACCCACCGGGCCGGAGCATAGCTTTCCGGTGCAGAAGGTCATTGACGCAGTGAATTCACGCACGCGGATGATTGTGATCTGCAATCCCAATAATCCGACAGGCCTGGCTGTAGAGCGGTCCTGCATTTCCAGGGTGATTGAGGCCGCGCCGGACGCAGCCATCCTGCTGGATGAAGCCTATTTTGACTTCAGCGGTGACACCATGATCGACCAGATCGGCGCAATGCCTAATCTTTTTATCGCCCGCACTTTTTCCAAAGCGTATGGGCTTGCAGGTATCCGGATGGGCGTGCTGATTGGCGAAAAAGAACAGATTTCCATCCTGCGCCGTATAGCGTCACCTTTTAACGTGAATACAGTTGCCCTGGCAGCCCTGGAAGAGGCTCTGGCAGACCGGCAGTTTGTGGCCGGCTATGTGGCCCAGGTTTGCGCCAGCCGCGAATGGCTGCAAAACGAGCTGCATCGCTTGAACTTCAAATGCTGGCCGAGCCGGACAAACTTTCTGTTGTGCCGCTTTGGCGAACCGAAGAAAACCATTCTGGAAGCATTGCGCGCGCGCGGCATCTCCTTGCGTGACCGTCCGGATTGCGAAGGCTGTGTACGCATCACGATTGGCACGCAGGAAGAAATGGAACGGCTTATCAAAGAACTGGAACTGGTGGTCTCTTCGCTGCCGTCCGTACCTCAGGTGGTGCGATGAGAAAGTCCCGGCTCAAACGCGTTACCACTGAAACCCAAATTCAGCTTGCCCTCACCCTTGAGGGCCGGGGCCGCTATGATGTCTCCACCGGCATTCGCTTTCTGGACCACATGCTGGAACTCTTTGCCCGCCACGGCGCTTTTGACTTAAAGCTTAAAGCCACGGGCGACCTGGATGTGGACCAGCATCATACGGTGGAAGATGTGGGCATAGCGCTGGGAGAAGCTTTTCGCGCAGCGCTGGGCGACAAGCGCGGCATCATGCGCGCCGGATACTTTGTTATGCCCATGGATGAGACGCTGGGCGTGGCGGCAGTGGACTTTAGCGGCCGCGTAGCGGCGGTGATTAACACACAGGTCAAGACCAGGCTGGTAGGCGATCTGCAAGCAGAACTGGTTGAGGATTTTTTTGAAGGCTTTGCCCGCGGCGCTCGCGCCAATGTCCATCTCAAGACCATCTACGGACGCTCCAGCCATCACAAGATTGAAGCGCTGTTTAAAGCTTTTGCGCGCGCTCTGCGCGTTGCCTGCTCACGCGACCGCCAACTTGCCCGCATGCTGCCCAGCACCAAGGGACTTCTATGATCGCCATTGTGGACTATGGGGCAGGCAATATCAGTTCAGTAAAAAAAGCCCTGGAGCACCTGGGCGCTGACGCAATCGTCACCTGTGATCCAATGCAAATTGCCGCAGCAGAAAAACTCATTGTGCCCGGCGTGGGACATTTCAGCCGCTGCCAGTCCCTGAATAAAAATCTGCGTTCGTCCGTGCTGGAATCCATGCGCACCGGCAGACCTTTTCTGGGCATATGCGTGGGCATGCAATGGCTTTTTCAGGGCAGCACGGAAGCGCCGGAGACGCCCGGCGCAGGAATTTTCTCCGGTGAATGCTCGCGCTTTCCCGCTGAGGTAAAGTGCCCGCATGTGGGCTGGAACCAGATCGAATGCAACGGCGGCTCCCGCCTGCTGCATGGAATCAACAACGGCGCGTTCGTTTACTATACTCATTCTTATCGCGCTCCTGTGATTGCAGAGACCTCGGCCTGCACAGAATACGGCGGCGCTTTTTCGGCTGCGGTAGAACGCGACAACATTTACGGCGTGCAATTTCATCCGGAGAAATCCGCGGAAACCGGCCTGAAGATACTGGAGAATTTCTGTGCCTTCTAATCGCCTGGCCAAACGAATTATTGCGTGTCTGGATGTGGATGGCGGACGCGTTGTGAAAGGCATTCAGTTTCAGCAATTGCGTGATGCCGGCGATCCCGCTGTCTTGGCCAGCGCCCATGCCTCTGCCGGTGCAGATGAGATTGTTTTGCTGGATATTACTGCCACCTCGGATGGCCGCAAGACTTTAACTGAGACCGTTCGCCGCACCGCAAGCGAGCTTTTTGTTCCGTTCACCGTGGGTGGAGGCATACGCACTCTTGAAGACGCCGCCAGAATCTTTGAGGCCGGAGCCGATAAAGTCAGCATCAACTCCGCTGCTGTCGCCAATCCTGCACTCGTGAGTGAAATAGCAGGCCGCTTCGGATCACAAGCCGTGATTGTCGCCATAGATGCGCGGCGGAACGACGGTCCAACGGAAAAAGCCGAGATTTATGTAGCAGGCGGCCGCACAGCACCCGGCAAGTACGTGTTGGCCTGGGCGCGCGAAATGGAAGATCGCGGCGCAGGCGAACTGCTGCTGACCTCCATGGACCGCGACGGCACAGGCTCCGGCTTTGATTGCGAACTTACCGCTGATGTCGCCACAGCAGTTTCCATTCCGGTCATCGCCTCGGGCGGCGCCGGCAATGTGCAGCATTTTGTTGACGTTTTCTCCACCGGCAAGGCAGATGCGGCTCTGGCTGCCTCAATCTTTCACTTTAGTACACACGCCGTCGCCGAGCTTAAGCAAACGCTGCTCTCCCACGGCACCCCTGTGAGGTGGCCGTGCTGATTCCCTCCATTGACCTGATGGGCGGCAAAATTGTGCAACTGGTGCAAGGCGAGAAGAAAGCCCTTGAGTTTGAAAATTTTGACTACTGGATTAACCGCTTCTCAACCTTCCCACTGGTGCAACTAATTGATCTGGACGCGGCCATGGGCTCGGGAAACAATCGTGAGCTGATCGCCATGATCTGCCAGCGGCTTCCGTGCCAGACAGGCGGCGGCATTCGCGATATTGAACGCGCACGCGAACTGCTTACCATTGGGGCCAGACGCGTGATCTTTGGCTCGGCGCTGATCCACAAGGGCGCGATTAACACTGCCCTGGCAGAGGAAGCGGCGCGCTCTCTAGGAACTGAGCAACTTACCTTTGCCATTGACTCACGCGGCGGCAAGGTGGCCATTAAAGGCTGGAAGGAAGTAAGCACCATTGATCCCGTGGACATGATGCGTTTGCTAGAACCACACTGCCATGCTTTTCTTTACACGCACATTGATACTGAAGGGACCATGACGGGCTTTCCCATGGACCGCGCTGTGCGCCTGCGCGCTGCCACGCAAAATCAATTGATCGTTGCCGGAGGCATTCGCTCCCGCGAAGAAGTTGACGCGCTCCATGTGGCAGGAGCCGACGCGGTGGTGGGCATGGCAATTTATACCGGCAACATGCTGGCAGGCTGAGTTCTTACCACTGATTTACACGGATCAACACTGATCAGGAAAGTATGGGAAACAAATCTGATCCGCGTTCATCCGCGTAAATCAGCGGTAAAGCTTTGATTTTCCTCTGTGTTTCTTCGTGTCCTGCCATGAATAATGTCTACTCAAAAAATTGTTTTGGCCGGATTAACAGCCCAGGTAAAGCTGTTGTAGCTTTTCGATGACGGCGATGTCGGCGACCACCCGATGACGGCGATCTCCTGGTGGAAATTTGCTTGACGTGGCTTCTCCGGCACAGCTTTTTTATTGCTTCTTTCCGCTATACCAGCCAGCTATGCCAAACGTATAAGGCGTCCAGCTGACATCTTTAAATCCGGCCGCTTTCATACGCTCCAGCATCTGCTGCGGCGCCGGGAATTTCTGCACAGAAGCCGGAAGATATTCATAGGGGCCGCGCACGCCGGAGATCAACGTCCCAATTCGTGGCAACACGTTGCGAAAATAAAAACCATAGAGCTTGCCCAGCAGGCCGCCGGGTTCACTGAAGTCCAGGATGCCCACTTCACCGCCGGTACTGAGCACACGGAAAATTTCGCGCAAGCCGGAGTTGTAATTCGCCAGATTGCGAAAGCCGAAAGCAGAAACTACCAGGTCCATGGAAGAATCTGCCAACGGCAATTGAAGCGCGTCAGCTTCCAAAGGCTGTATCTTTCTGGCGCTGTACTTGGCCAGGCCGTTGTGCAACATCTGATGAGAAAAATCGAGCGCATACATGGAGGCGCTGCCGCCCAGATGGTCTGACACCTTGCGCATGGCAACCGACATGTCCCCGGTGCCCG
>DAHUXF010000689.1 GCA_027307295.1 Acidobacteriaceae bacterium | reverse complement strand
TGGGTGTTCGCGGAAGATATTGATGCGGTGTACCGGGAACTGAAGTCGTCAGGCGCGAACATCGTGGATCCTCTGGAAAAGAAGCCTTGGGGATTACGGCAGTTCACCGTAAAGGACCTGGATGGAAACCTTTTCTATTTCCACCATGACTAGCCAAAGGCCGCGTTCAAATTAGGGCACTGCCTGGATTTCGAGCACAAAAGACTCGCGCTTCACAGATTGAAGAACCAAAGACTTGAAGCAACAAAGATTTGAGCAACCAAAGTTTGCATAGCCAAAGTTTTGCACCATGGTAAAAGCGGACCAACGCGCCAAAATTCTTGTGATGGCCGGCGCCGTGCTCGCCTACTGCGCGGCGCCATGGTTCGGGTTTGTGTTTGATGATCGTAAAGATGTGCTGGCCAATGCCACACTGCTTCATCTGTCCTCCATTCCCGGATATTTTGTTCATGCCGGTAGTTATCTGGTGGGGAATCTTTCCTTTTACCGTCCTGTGTCCGGCGTGTGGACCAACCTGAATTACTTTTTCTTTGGGTTGCACCCTTCCGCAGGGCACATAGCGCTGCTTCTCCTGCACGGCGTGGCAGCGCTGCTGTGCTATCGCGTGGTATGGGTTGTCATGCAGGATACAGCCATTGCGACACTCGCAGCGCTACTGTTCGCTCTCCATCCGGTGCACGTTGAATCAGTGGCGTGGATCAGCGGCTGCCCTGATCCGCTGGCCACGGTCTTTATTCTTCTGGCTTTGCTGTTTCATCTCCGCGCCCAGGAGAAATGGCAGTTTTGCCTGTTGTCTCTGGCCGCCTTTGCTGCGGCTCTGCTCTGCAAGGAAACTGCTCTGGTGTACCCGTTGCTGATTGTGGTCCATACGCTGTTGCTGGGGAACCAGCCGAACAGAGTCGGCGCTGCCCTTAAGCGCGCCGGCCCATACTTTTTGGTGGCTGCGGCCTACATTGCGGCGCGGATACATATATTAGGCGCATTCAGCCATACACTTACGCCGCTTCCCTGGAAAACGCAGCGTTTGACGCTGCCGTCCCTGGCCGTTTTTTATGTCCGCTTGCTTTGCTGGCCAGCCGGACTCAGCCCGTTTTACGACATGCCTTATATAAAGACGGCATCGTTTTCCAGCTTTGTTATGCCCTTGCTGATGCTGCTGGCGATGTCCGCTCTGCTGGCATGGTGGATTCGCAGCATGCGCGGAGCGCCAGACAGATTGCGTGGAGCACCAGACAGCCTGCGCGCAGCGCCGGATGAAGACAAGCTTCGCTGGCGTCAGGCAATCTTCTTTGTGGCCTGGATGGTCCTGTTCCTTGTTCCAGCGCTGAATCTCTCCGGGCTAGATGCCGGGGAGATCGCGCATGACCGCTATCTCTATCTGCCTTCGATCGGGTTTTGTGTTCTTGCAGCGATCGCGCTGAACCAACTCGCGGACAAGATGCATTTGCGGCAGACCGTTCG
>DAHUXF010000688.1 GCA_027307295.1 Acidobacteriaceae bacterium | reverse complement strand
AGGCGCATAGTAGAGGAAGATTTTGTCCACCACTCCGGCAGAGAGCACCGTCCAGTTCACCAGAGCGCCGCCTTCAATCAGCAGACTGGTCATCTCCATCTCTCCGAGCCGAGCGATGATCTTATTCAGGTCAGGACGGCCATCGCTGGAGCCAAGCGGCACCTGTTCCACGCGGATGCCATGTTCTTCCAACTGGCGTTTCTTGTTCTCTTCAGCAAACGAACAGAAGATCAGCACGTCAGATTGAGCGGTCTTTACCAGCCGTGAATCCAGCGGACAGCGCAGGCGCGAATCCAGCACCACGCGCATCAGCGGCCGCCGACGGGGCTTTCCTGTGCGGTCGGTCAGGAGAGGATCGTCGGCGATAATGGTGCCCACGCCAACCATGATGGCGTCTGAGTCATGGCGCAACTCCTGCACGTGCGCCCGCGCTTCCGCGCTGGTGATCCATCCGCCGGTTGCTCCCCTAACGCCCAAAGCTGATGGATTCACGGAATCACCGGGCGGCGGAGCGATTTTTCCATCCAGCGTCATGCCAGACTTCAGCGTGACCAGCGGCAGCCGGGTAAGAATGTACCTGGCAAACGCCTCATTGATGTGCCGGGCTTCTGCTTCCAATAAGCCCGTCTCAACCGTAATGCCTGCGGCGCAAAGCTGGGCAAACCCTTTCCCCGCAACTTTGGGATTGGGGTCCGCCATGGCTGCCACAACGCGCTGGATGCCTGCCTGAATCAAAGCGTCCGTACAAGGCGGCGTGCGTCCGTGATGACAATGCGGCTCAAGGTTCAGGTAGATTGTTCCGCCGCGTGCGCGGGGGCCTGCTTGTTCCAACGCTAAAATCTCAGCGTGCTTCAGGCCATCAAAGGTATAGGAGCCGGTTCCGGCCACGTCTCCGTGGCTATCAAGAATCACCGCGCCAACTTTTGCGCCCGGTGATGTAAGCGCAGTTCCGCACTGGGCCAGATCAAGCGCCTGACGCATGAACTGCTCGTCTTTTTCTGAAAACCCCATCCCATTACAGGCAGGCGCAGATCAGGCGGCCGTAAACAGCGACTCGGCGAAGTTTTCCGCGTTGAAGGGCAGCAGATCGCCTGCCTTTTCACCCACGCCCACATATCGGACCGGCAATCCAAGCTCGCGTGAGATGGCAATCACAACCCCGCCTTTGGCTGTGCCATCGAGTTTCGTCAGCACAATCCCGGTCACCCCTGCCGACTCCGTAAACAGGCGCGCCTGTTGTAACCCGTTCTGGCCGGTGGTGGCGTCCATCACCAGCAGGACTTCATGCGGTGCGCCGGGAATAATACGCTGGGCCGTGCGCTTCATCTTTTCCAATTCCGCCATCAGGCTGGTCTTGGTATGCAGCCGCCCGGCTGTGTCGACGATCACGTAGTCCAGTTTGCGGGCCTTGGCCGATTGCAACGCGTCGAACAGGACCGCGCTGGGATCGGCTCCGGCCGACTGCCGG
>DAHUXF010000687.1 GCA_027307295.1 Acidobacteriaceae bacterium | reverse complement strand
TGGCGGTGGCGAATTTCCCAAACGCCCGATACTTTGCGCCACGCGGCGAGTGGGAGCACGGATCGCTGCAACTGGAGCGGGACCGTGTCAGCTACATCAGTGATAATTATGATCCCCTCATCCGCAGCGGCCAAATGACGCTGCTCAGCGGCAACCAGGAGCATGAGATTGTCCCAGGAATTTCCGTGGAGGTCTGGCCCGGACACACACGGAATATGTGGGCGGTCTTTGTACGCAGCGCCGGCAAGACGGCGTGCTATATCTCTGACCTGATTCCCACCACCTGGCATCTGGAGCCGACATGGGTGATGGCCTATGATCTTTTTCCTCTGGAGGCCATTGAGAACCGTAAAAAATATTATGCCCGGGCCGTGCCTGAGCAATGGCTGACTCTGTTCACGCATGATCCTCATGTTCCCTGGGCCTATCTGACCCGGCGGGATGGCAAAATTGCCTTCCAATCCCAGGCGGGCTAATCCTGTAAGATAACCAGACCATGCATGGACGAGACCAGCTTGTCGGAATCGTTGTCCTTATTGCTTGTGGCGTCTGCGCGGCGCAAAAAGTGCAGTTCACGCCAGCCGAGAAATCCGTGGTTCTGGAGAGGATGAAGGTTATTCCGGAAAGCGATAGGGAACGGGCGGCCAAACTCAGGCAGATGTTTGCTGATGCCGGATGCAACGGAACCTCTCTGACAGAGCAGAAGGTGGATGGAGGGGAGTTTCCCAACATCATTTGCCGGCTGGGCTCGGGTGAAGGCAATACCATCATTGTGGGCGCGCATTATGACCGCGCCTCGTCCCTGCAAAGGCCCCTGGACAACTGGAGCGGCGCGGCAATTCTCCCCGCCTTGTACCAGAGCCTGCGCCAGCGCAAGCGGAGCCACAACTTTGTGTTTGTTGCTTTTGCCGATTCCGGCAACCAGCCCAGCGGCGCTGAATATTTTGCCGGCCACATGCCGCGGCCGCAACTTGAACATTCTGCCGCCATGATCAATGTGGACGCCCTTGGCCTTTCGCCCACAAAAGTCTGGACCGCCCATTCCGATAAAGACCTGGTGCACGCGCTGATTGTGATGGTGTATACGCTCAAGCTTCCGGCCAGCCAGATTGACATTGCAGCCATGGGCAATACGGACTCTGATCCCTTTGCGGCCCGCCACGTTCCCCAGATCACAATTCATTCGCTGACGCAGCAAAACCTGGTTCCCGGCGCGTCAACCCAATTCCGTCCCGGCAACTATTACGATACCTATCGCCTGCTCTGCGGATACCTGGCCTATCTGGACGAAAGCCTGAAAGCGAAAGCGCACTAAGCTGTTCACCAACTGCGGGCACAGTTTAGATATGATGTGGGCTCCATACCCAGCCATGAAATCATGAGTATTACCGGCCTCTTAGGCATTGCCGCGCATATCTATTGTATCAGCGCACTCTTTAAATTTCGTAGCGGCGATAGCAATAGACTTTCT
>DAHUXF010000686.1 GCA_027307295.1 Acidobacteriaceae bacterium | reverse complement strand
ATTTTCCGGCCTGGTCATTACCGACGCAATGGACATGGCTGGTCTTACAGGGGTGTATCCGGAAAGCGGCCCGGCTGCGGCTGAACATGCTGCCATTGACACAGTCAAAGCAGGCAATGACATGCTGCTGCTCCCTTCCGATCTTGACAGCGCTTACAATGGCCTGCTGCGGGCCGTCCGGCGCGGGGAAATTTCAGAGAAGCGAATTGATGAGTCAGTGCTAAAGATCTTGCGGGCCAAGGCCAGCGTGGGCCTGCATAAGGCCAGACTGGTTGATTTGAACGTTGTCTCCACCGTCATTTCGCGTCCGGAAAATCTGGCCTTCGCGCAGCAGGTGGCCGAATCCGCCATGACGCTAGTGCGCGAAAATGGCCGCGTTCTTCCCTTAAAGCGGGGCGCTGCCCCAGCAGCAAGCGCTGCTTACGGAAATGTCCAGGCCCAGGGAAACCATCTGTTATGCGTGGTCTTTTCTAATGACGTGCGCAATGACAATGGACGACAACTGGAGCGTGAACTGCATGTACGCGTTCCTGACGCCCGGATCTTTTACGTTGACAACCGGATTGCCGCCGGCGCAATGTCTGCCGTGCAGTCGGCCATGGACACCGCCGACAACATCATTTTCGCGCTGTACATTATTCCCGAACCTGGCCGGGCAGCCACCATAGAGAACGGCGTTCCAGTCAACACCATCTCTCTGCCGGAAGGAATGGCGGGGCTGTTTAAGTCGGCGCTCGCCACCAAACGGGACAAGACCGTTGTGGTCAGCTTTGGCTCTCCCTATATCGGCGGTGAATTCCCGGCGATCGAGAACTATATCTGCGCGTATTCCAACATCGCGGCCTCTGAGGTCGCCGCTATTAAAGCGCTTTTTGGCGAGATCTCTTACAGCGGGCGGCTGCCCGTCACTATCCCTGGCATGGCGGCGCGTGGTGCAGGACTGGAAAGAGCTACTTCATCGTCCAGTCCGAAGTGAAGTTCGTGACCCACTCTTTTCCTGATCTGCGTTCCTCTGCGCAAATCTGCGGCGAGGAAAGGTAGACCCATTCAGAAACCGCCGTAAGCATTATGCGTCAGCTTCCTGCAGCGTCTTGACATGCTCTTCCAGCGCTTTGGAATACTCGCGCTCCGCCTGCAATTCCGATTGCAGCTTCTTCACCAATCCCTCCAGACGCAGTACCTCGACTTTAAGCTTTGCGGCATCCGACATATTCGCAGGCTTTGCCGTGGCCAAGTTAGGGGATGGCATTGCCACAGCAGGCGCGGGAGCCGAAGCAGGAGCAGCGGTTGGCACGGGGACCGGCGCGGGAGCAACCGCCGTCATGGTCGCGGGCAAAGGCGCGGCTGGCGCGGGCGCAGGATGGGCCGAGGCAGAGGCCACAGCCCTGGCCGGTGCCGGAGCGGGCACAACGGAACGCGGCGGCATGGGCGTTGCCGCGGATGAAAAGATGCTGCTCAACGCAACGGCGGCATT
>DAHUXF010000685.1 GCA_027307295.1 Acidobacteriaceae bacterium | reverse complement strand
GGAATATTGCCGATCACCTGGGAAACAGGCACCCATTCCGTCATGCCTTCGCTGCGAGTGAGGTCTGTCATTAAAATGCTGCCTTGCGCAACATAGCGCTGCAAGTCAGCCAGCGTATAAGGGCCGTACTCATGGAGCTCGCGCTGAATGTAATACTTCATTCCCTCACCTTACCGCAAGAATGGACCGGCTCAATTGAAGCTGAGGCCAGTGCTGTCCTTATCGACAATGCAAATCTCAACAATGGCCCACACCCACGAAACAATCAAGAGCACCCATGCCCATGAAACTATGGAGAGCATCCCCAGCATCAAAACGCTCAGGCACAACTGGCCCACGGCTTTACCGGTATAACCAGCATAGAAATTATGTATGCCAAGCGCTCCCAGAAAGATCCCCAGAACAATATAAGTTGACCTGCTCTTATGCACCGCGCCATAAGGCGCTGCCCGGTAGCCGGAGGCGGCCTGCACAGGCAACGGCGCACCGTGCGCCGGGGCCGCGGCTGGAGCAGCAGCCTGCGCCAGACCAAGCGGTCCGCTGTAAATTGAGCGTGGATATTGTGGCGTAGACGCGGCTGCCTGCCGGGGAACCTGCGGTTGCATGACAGGAACCTGCGGTTGTACCGGCATCACAACCGCGTTCAGGTCGTTGGAAGAAACCTGCAATTTAGGATCGTCTGCCGGCGCACGCGCGCAGCCAAAAACCGTGCAGCCGCCATTTTCCTGGTAACAATCCTCATGATGCGGCGTGCCGCAGGCAGTACAGAAAATCTTTGGCGGAGCGCCTTCGCTAAACGGCATGCGGCAATAAGGACAGACCGGATCGGCCATCAGTTTCTCTGCCTTTCACGGAAGTGAAATGCATAGCGTCCAATTTGTATTAGATCGCCGCTTTGCAATGCGCGGTTACGCGTGGGCGCGCCGGACACAAAGATGGGGCCATCGGCGCGCAGAAAGGTTTGCGCGCCGCGCATCTCAATCACCCCATGCTGGGGAAGAATGGAGGTGTCCTTGAACAAGTAAATGTCCGAACCCTGGCTGCTTCCGATGGTGGTGATGGGCTTGTACAGGATGAACTGTTTCCCCGCGAGAGGGCCTGAAGCCACGTAAAGCCACCGGTCTTTTAACGCGCTCTCCACAATACCGATGGCTATGCCCGTAGCCAGGCCGAGCAGGGCAAAGCCGACGCCACGGCTGACGCTGCCGGTTTTTGTGGCGAAACTGATGGGATCGAATACCGTGCCGCCCAATCCCGCGCCCAAAAGTCCGCCCAGAATCCCATACTTTGTTTTTTGTCCGGAACGGTCCACCAGACCGTAGACAATGCCACCGGCAACACCGAACACCGCCCAGGCAATGCCGCGCACGATCCAGTGGGCCGGATTATGCGCTGTCTGAACACCCATGGCATAAATAAAGTAGCTTCCCAACCCGTAAACAAAGTTGGCCGCAAAATCAAAAATCAGACCAAACACAG
>DAHUXF010000684.1 GCA_027307295.1 Acidobacteriaceae bacterium | reverse complement strand
GCCATTGCGCGTGAGGTATTTTTCAAAAGCGCGAATATCTTCATAGCGCTCCTTCCATATCTTTTTTGTAACCAGCCGGGAAGGAAGATGCTGTTTGGCCAGAAACTCCTGATGGACGCGCACGGCCAGAACTTCTTCATAATAGGAGCGGTTGAAAATTCCGATCTTGCCGCGCTCCGGAAGGCGGCGTATTGTCCGCCAGAGATAGTCATGGTTTAATTCCTCGGCGGATGGCTGCTTGAAGCTGGTCACTTCGCAGGCCTGAGGATTTACGCCGGACATTACGTGTTTAATCAGGCTGTCTTTACCGGCGGCGTCCATGGCCTGTATTACAAGCAAAAGGGCCCATTCATCCTGCGCGTAGAGTTTGTCCTGCATTTCAGAAAGCATGGCAATGCTTTCCTGCAGAAGCTTGTTGGCTTTCTCTTTGGAGTGCATCCCCTGCAGGTCGGTGGGACCGCAATCTTTCAGGCGAAATGAACTGCCGTGCCTGATTTCGAACGGGCTGGCCAGCTTGCGGGCCTTCTTTGCGATCTTCATCGCTCTTTTGTACCGCAACCCGGATGCAGCCTGCAAAGGCCGTCCGCTTTCTAGGCTTCCACGGAGAGAAACGGGTCCTCTTTGCGTGGGCGCTCCACCGGCGGAACCGGGTTCCGGGTGAGGTGTTCCTCATACTCCAGCAGAGAAGGGAAGAGGTGCTCCCGTTCTTCCAGCGGAGCCGCATAACTCTGTGGTGCAGTGATATAGGCGCAGAATTTTTCCAGCATCCTCGCCTGGCGGTTGAACTGGTCCAGCCAGAGGAATTGGCCTTCCTCATTGATCTCCAGAAACCACCATTGGCCCTGTGCATCCACGCCAAAGTCGAGCGAGCCGAAGCAGACTCCAAAGTGCCGCGCGAAATCCAGAACGCCTTTTACCACTTCGGGAGGGGTGGCAATCGGCTCCACGGTAACGTGGCCAAGTCCTGCGTCCTGGCGCCAATCAATGGCTTTCTTTGTGTTGCTCAGGGCGTAAGAATAAACGTGGTTGCCCATGAGCACCATTCTTACGTCAAACTCTTTCGGTATCATTTCCTGATAGATGGCCGGCGCATAGGTCAACACTTCGTCGGCAGGCAGTTGCTTGCTGTTCAACTCAAAAGTTTCCGTGATGGCAACGGAAGTGAAACCCTCTTTTTGCCAGACATGGGGCGTAAAGCCCTTGCAGATATTTCTGCTGCCTGGGCGGTCCAGAAAGTTCCTTACCGCCGCCGGATTATTGGACATTAAGGTGGCAGGCGTCTTCAGGCCGCACTTTCTAGCCGCTCGCAGCTGCACGGATTTCTGAACAATGGTCCGCGCCGCAGAGTATTTATTAATGCAACGCACGGGCAGCGTTTCCAGCAGGTATGCGAGGGCATGATAGAAGGAGCGGTATTCGATCGCGGCAAACTTCTTGTCTGCCGCAGAGACGCTGGGATTGGGCACCGGCGGCTCGGGCCGGCGAATCCAGAT
>DAHUXF010000683.1 GCA_027307295.1 Acidobacteriaceae bacterium | reverse complement strand
ATCATGCGCTCTGAATCTGCCACCGCAACATCAGGAAACAGCCTGCGAACAGTGCCGGCAGTGGTTTCAAAATAAGGCTGCGCCATAGGACCCCAAGCCATCAATGTGGCCCTGCCGGTTGGCTTAAGGACACGCCGCATCTCTCCCAAGGCCCGCGGCAGATCAGCAAAGAACATGATGCCCAGGCGTGACGTGATGAGATCAAAACTGTCTTCGGCAAAAGGAAGAGCATGAGCGTCACACTGCTGAAATGTTACGTTGGCCAGCTTGCGCTGCCCGGCACGCTCTCTTGCGATCTCCAACGGGGCCGGTGAAAGATCAATGCCTATCACCTCGCCTGTGCCCGCGAGTTCTTCGGCAACGGAAATGGCGGGCTCGCCCGTGCCGCAGGCAATATCCAGTACGCGGTCTCCGGGCGAGACTTTTGCGGCCTCCACAATCAGGCGTGTCATCTCGCGCCCCATGGATGCAGACTGTGCGCGCCATCTCACGCTGGCGTTCACGCGGCCAAAGTTGTTCCAGTCCGAATTCGCAGGCAAGTTCGCCATGCTTTGTATTATGCCATTGGACCAGAGACGCGGACCAAAGTCAGGGAGATTAAACCCAAAATCTAGTAGTCGTGCGCTTTGGCGCTGCGGCGCGTGGCGTTTTTCCTGGCCCGTTCTCTGGTCTGCAACTTGATGAGCGCTTCCTGCAATGCGAGCTGCCGGAAGGCTTCGTCATGCCGCATTTCTTCAAAGCGATGGGCCACCCGTTCATCTCCATCTTCATGGGCCTGTTCCGCGCAGTGCGCGTACAAGGTGTCCACTTCAGGAAATTCACCGGTGATAGCGCTGGTTAAATCCTGTTCATCGGAGCCCATGAGGTCCAGCAACTCTGCCTGCTCAGCAAAATACTCCAGATATTGCTGGTCGGCAGTTTTATCGAACAATGCCGCCAACTCAAGGTTTCCGTTACTGCGCGCCTGCCTGGCAAATAGTTTGTATGTGGCAAAAGCAAATGCTTCTCCCCGCATTGCCTTCATCAGGTTTCTGCGGCTGCGTTCGGAGATGGCGTGGGCCGCAATTTTCTCTGTCATAATAGTAGTTCTCCACTTGCGAGTATTCCGTGAGGTGGAAACACGGTCTGTGTTCGTGGTCACTATGGAATGTGACCGGCATCACCAGCGGGACCAAGCCGCTGGGGCCAAAATGAGGCAAGGAGGCAGTCCATGAAAGCCGAAAATTTATCGCGGGTAGGCACCCAGATGATGGAAAATGTTGCTGAAATTGCTGAGAAAGCCAAAGACATCTCCAGCAAGGTAAGGGAACGTCTTGACGAGACTTATAACGACCTGGGCCGTTCCGTAAAGCGCGCCAAAGCTGCGGCAGAAAACCAGTTGGATGATACCCGCAACCAGATCAAGGAACATCCGCTTGCGTCCGTAGCCGCTGTTGCTGCCGGCGCATTCGCCGTAGGCATTCTCACCGGATGGCTGCTGGGCAGAAAGAGCCGCTCCTGA
>DAHUXF010000682.1 GCA_027307295.1 Acidobacteriaceae bacterium | reverse complement strand
CACTCCCATCAGGGTGAGAGAGAAAAAGAATGAATGTATATAAGACGAAATCCACGCAATGAAGTCACCAATTTTTCCCGATAAATTTATCTGCAAAAAAGATTTTGATCTGGGGAACCTAATTGTGCGGACAACGTATTACTAACCAGAAGCTGGATGCCGAGTCAAAACTATAGCAGCAACAGCAAGCTCAATGAGGAGGGAAATCATGGACGCAAAATGGAACAATATCGTGGACAACACAATGGTGCGGATCACCATGTTGATCGTTGGATTTAGCGCGTGGCTGGTCTTAAGTTACAGTTTGCTGGCGGCCTGAGAAAGAGCGGAGTTGCACGACCAGAAACTCCGCCTGGCCTTTTAGCGCTTACAGGGATGGATGAAGGTAAGTGTTTCTTCAGACTCTGGCTACTTCCGCAGTTTTTCCTGAGCCGTAGCGCGTGGTCACATACTCGTTCAGGATGTCAATGAATTCGGCGACAATCCGGTCGCCTTTCAGCGTAGTCATCAACCGTCCGTCAACAAACACCGGCGCTTTGGGTTCTTCAAAAGTGCCGGGAAGAGATATCCCGATGTTCGCGTGTTTGGATTCGCCTGGACCGTTGACCACACAACCCATCACGGCGACTTTCAGTTCCTCGATCCCCGGATAGTGTCCTTTCCACAGCGGCATGTTGGTGCGAAGGTAAGACTGGATCTGCTCTGCCATCTCCTGGAAGAACGTGCTGGTGGTGCGGCCGCATCCGGGACACGCGGTGACCTGGGGCGCGAAGCTGCGAATGCCCAGCGATTGCAAAATTTGCTGTCCCACAAATACTTCTTCGGCGCGGTTGCCGTTGGGCGCGGGCGTGAGAGAGACGCGGATAGTATCGCCAATGCCTTCCTGCAACAGTACGGCCAAACCTGCTGTGCTGCCGACAATCCCTTTGGCCCCCATGCCGGCTTCCGTCAGACCAAGATGCAGCGGATAATCGCATTTGGCGGCCAGGGCGCGGTAGACATCAATCAGGTCCTGCACGCCGCTGACCTTGGCGCTGAGAATGATCTGGTCGGTACGAAGGCCGTATTTTTCCGCCAGCGCGGCCGAGTTCAGTGCGCTGACGATCATGGCTTCCATGGTGACGTCGCGGGCTGACTTGGGTTCGGCGAGGCGGGAGTTCTCGTCCATCATGCGCGTCAGCAGCGCGCCATCGAGTGAGCCCCAGTTCACGCCGATGCGCACCGGCTTGTTGTTCTGGACGGCAACCTCGATCATGATCCGGAAGTTGTCGTCGTCTTTGCGTCCGACGCTCACGTTGCCGGGATTGATACGGTACTTGGCTAAAGCGCGAGCGCAGGCGGGAAACTTCTTGAGGAGCAGGTGGCCGTTGTAATGGAAGTCGCCAATGATCGGGACCTTGATGCCCTCTTGATCGAGGCGGTCACGGATCAACGGTACGGCCGCCGCGGCTTCGTCGGTGTTGACGGTCACGCGGACCATCTCTGAGCCGGCGCGGGCGAGG
>DAHUXF010000681.1 GCA_027307295.1 Acidobacteriaceae bacterium | reverse complement strand
CTGCGCACTGCCCGTCTTGCCGGCAAAATCCACGCCCTGGATATGTGCGCTGGGGGCGGTCCCTCCGGGATCAAGCACGCCGGCCATGGCATTGGTAATTGTGATCCAGTTCTGCGGGTCAATCGGCACATGCACTACATCGGGCGCCGGTGAAGCGGTAATATTCCTGAACTGTTGCGGCACCTGCTCCGGGTTCACCACATGAGGGCGATAGAAAGTTCCGCCCATGGTAATTCCGCCGATGGTCCGCGCAAGCTGGATTGGGCTTACGGCGATCGCCCCCTGGCCAATGCCCACGGAGATGACCTCGCCTGCATACCATTTCTGGCGGAAGGTCTTCATCTTCCATTCTTCAGATGGCATCAGGCCGCTGACTTCATTGGGCAAATCGATGCCAGTCTTCTTGCCTATGCCCATGGCGCTGGCCCATTTAGCAATCTTTTCAATGCCCAGCCGCTCAGCCAGTGTGTAGAAGAAGACGTCACACGATTGACTGATTCCTTTGGTGATGTCCGTGCTGCCATGGACCGGCTTGTGCGCCGACTTCACCCAGCAATTGAAGTAGCGGCCAAAAAAGACACCTCCTCCGGAGCAGTTCACACGCATGGTCTGCGCCACGCCCTCCTGCATCCCGGCAACCGACATGATGATTTTGAACACTGACCCTGGCGCCAGTTGCGCCTGGATCGCTTTGTTCAAAAGCGGATGCGCCGGATCATTCACCAGCCGGGTCCATTCGTCACGCGAGATGCGCACAGCGAAATCATTGGGATCAAAAATCGGACGGCTTGCCATAGCCAGGATTTCGCCGTTGCGCGGGTCCAGTGCCACAACGGCACCGTTCTTTCCTTCCAGCGCCTGCTCCGCCGCTTTCTGGATATCAATGTCAATGGTGAGCTTGAGTTTCTGTCCGGGCACGGCAGGGATGGTGGCGTTCGGAGGCCGTCCAACTTCTTTGCCTTTGCTGTTCACCAGCACGCGGCGCGATCCGTCCTTGCCCATCAGCAGGTCGTTGTATTGCAGTTCCACGCCGGACTGGCCAACAATGTCGCCCTTCTCGTGGAACTCAAATCGCTCCGAGTTGAGCATGTCTTCACTCACCTCGCCCACATAGCCGATCAGGTGCGCCATGAATCCGTTGCTGGGATACAGGCGGCGGTGGATCATGATGGTTTCCAGCTCAGGGAACTCGTCGCGATGCGATTCGATGAACGCCCGCTCGTCAGGCGTGATGTCGTCCTTGATGATAATCGGTTCAAAAGCCGGCTTGTGCGCAAGCTGATAGCGCCGTATCTTGTCGAGCACGTCATCCACCGGAAGATGCAGGCCAACAGCGATCTTCTGCGCGTCGGCATTCAGATCGCGCATCTGGTCGCGCAGCAGCAGCGCGGAAAATGACGGGTAGTTGTCGACGATGACGCGGCCTTCGCGATCGAGAATCTTGCCGCGAGGCGCCAGCACAGGAACGTTACGAATGCGGTTCTTCTCGGCCGCCGAAGCGTAAT
>DAHUXF010000680.1 GCA_027307295.1 Acidobacteriaceae bacterium | reverse complement strand
CTGCTCATGGCCGCTTCTACAACCTTGGCGCTGAATATTTTATTTGTTGCAATGCTCCTCAGGCGTTAAAGATGCTCCGCTGCTGCCGGGCTTATCGCCGCCAATCTAACCATTAGTTCATGCCCGGCCTGAAACTCAATCCTCATAAAATTTTGTTACTATCACTGGTTGTGCTTAGCTTCGCAAATCCATCTGTTCTTGCTTGAATCTTCTACTGCTTGTGAGCAGTTTGGGGCAAGGGGTTGGGGCCTGTCTGGCAGCGCCCTGGATAGATGTGGAACGTTGGGAAGCGCAATTGAATCCAATTGAGCAAGGTGGACTCTTATGAATACATTCGGCAGCCGCTCCAAGTTGCGCGTAGGCAATCAGGAATATGAAATCTACCGGTTAAGCGCGTTGGACAAGCATGACTGTTCGGCGCACCGACTTCCTTTTTCGCTGAAGGTCCTGGTGGAAAATCTGTTGCGCACAGAGAACGGCCGTAGCGTCACCGCCGACGATGTTCGTTTTCTGGCCGGATGGAGGCCGCAAGCCGTCCCGGAAAAGGAAATTGCTTTCACGCCCGCGCGCGTGCTGATGCAGGATTTTACCGGCGTTCCCGCAGTGGTTGATCTGGGCGCGATGCGCGATGCTATGAAGAAAATGGGCGGAGATCCCCGGTTGATCAATCCGCTCCAGCCTGCTGAGCTGGTGATTGACCATTCCGTGCAGGTGGATGAGTTTGCCACAGTGGGGGCCTTTGCGACTAACGCCCAGCTTGAGTTTGTGCGGAACAAGGAGCGGTACGCATTCCTGCGCTGGGGCCAGTCGGCGTTTCACAACTTCAAAGTTGTTCCGCCCGATATGGGCATTGTGCACCAGGTGAACCTGGAATATCTGGCGCGCGTGGTCTTTTCTGAGAAGCGTGATGGCGTAGCCGTGGCCTATCCGGATACTTTGGTCGGCACGGATTCTCACACCACCATGATTAACGGCCTGGGTGTTCTGGGTTGGGGCGTGGGTGGCATTGAAGCCGAAGCAGCCATGCTGGGCCAGCCTGTTTCCATGCTGCTGCCGCAGGTTGTCGGTTTTAAGCTTACCGGGCAGCTGCGTGAAGGCTCCACGGCCACTGATCTGGTGCTCACCGTGACTGAGGCGCTTAGAAAGACCGGCGTGGTCGGCAAGTTTGTCGAGTTCTTTGGACCGGGGCTGCCCACGCTGGCGCTGGCGGACCGCGCAACCATCGCCAACATGGCGCCGGAATATGGCGCTACCTGCGGCATCTTCCCCGTCGACGAAGTGACGCTTTCTTTCCTGCGGATGACTGGCCGCAAAGCCGAACAGATTGCCCTGGTGGAAGCATACTGCAAAGAACAAGGCATGTTCCATACCGCGCAGACTCCAGATGCGGAGTATTCACAGGTAGTGGAACTGGACCTGAGCACCGTGGAGCCGAGCGTTGCCGGCCCAAGGCGTCCGCAGGACCGTGTCACGCTTTCCCAAGCCAAACAATCTTTTGAGCAGGCCCTG
>DAHUXF010000067.1 GCA_027307295.1 Acidobacteriaceae bacterium | reverse complement strand
TTCAATGCCTACATCACTCGCATCACGCCCAAGGCAGCCAAGCCTAAAGAGTGGGATTCGTTTAACTACTGGTCGAATACGCCCAAGTTTGCCGTCTCTTTCCTCAAAGCCATGTATGGAGACGCTGCCAAGAAGGAAAATGGCTGGGCGTTCCATTACCTGCCCAAGATTGACCGCAAATACTCCTGGGTGGAGCAGTGGGATTCCATGTATGCCGGAAAGGTCAAGGGTTTGATCTGTTTTGGAATGAATGGGGTCGCCATTGGGCCGAACAGTGAGAAGAACATTAATGCATTGAAGAAAGCCGAGTGGCTGGTTGTCTGCGACATATATCCTGAAGAAACCAGCAGTTTCTGGGAGTCGCCCGGCATCTCTGACGACGAGAAGAAGCAGATCAAGACCGAGGTCTATCGTCTTCCCGGCGCAGGTTTTGCCGAAAAAGACGGTACCTTCGTCAATTCAGCCCGCTGGCTGCAATGGAAGTGGGCCGCTGTTCCCACTCCGGGAGATTCCAAACTAGATCAGGAGATTCTCTCCCGCATCTATCTGGGGGTTCGGGCACTGTATCAGAAGGAAGGCGGCAAATTCCCAGACGCTCTTCTGAACGCCACATGGGCTTACACCAATCCGAATAATCCTTCGCTCACAGAAGTGGCCAAGGAGATCAATGGCAAGGCCCTGGCCGATCTGCATGATGAAAAGCAGACGCCCTCAGACTGGAAGGCCGGTCAGCAACTCCCCGGTTTTGCCTGGCTGAAGGATGATGGCACAACATCCTCCGGCAACTGGCTCTATTGCGGTTCCTGGCCAGACGCCGGTTCGAACACGCAGCGTCGCGATCCTGCTGATCCATCCGGTCTTGGGATCCATCCCAACTGGGGCTGGTCCTGGCCGATGAATCGCCGTGTTATGTACAACCGCGCTTCCTGCAATCTGGAAGGCAAGCCCTGGGATCCCAGCCGCAAGCAGGTCTGGTTCAATGAAGCTACTGGGAAATGGGCCGGGAATGATGTCCCCGACTTCAAAGCCGATTCCAACCCGAAAGACCACATGGGCCCGTTCATCATGAATCCTGAGGGACTGGGCCGGTTCTTTGTGCCGCTAGCCGGTATGGCGGATGGTCCTTTTCCTGAGCATTATGAGCCGGTGGAAAGTCCGCTCGTGAATCCGCTGCACCCCAAGCAGACCAGCAGTCCGGTGGTGAAGAGATTCAAGACGGATATGGACCATTACGGAACGTCAGAAAAGTTTCCATATCCGTGCACCACGTACCGGCTGACGGAGCACTACCACTACTGGACCAAGAACAATCCTGTGAATATGCAACTGGCGCCGGAGCCGTTCGTGGAGATATCAGAGCAACTCGCGGACAAGCTTTCCATCAAGGGTGGTGACCGGCTTAAGGTTTCCACGGCGCGCAGCGGCACAAAAGACGGCAAGGAGTACGGCGTTTACTACGCGCGGGCCATGGTCACCAAGCGCATCCAGCCTCTCACGCTCGCCGGATCGGACAAGCCTGTATATCCAGTCGGCATTCCCATCCACTGGGCTTATCGTGGACTTGGTGACGGGCGCAAAGAAGACAAGCGAAACGGCGTGAATGTGCTGTCGCCCACAGCTATTGATCCCAATGCGTACACGCCGGAGTTCAAGGGCTTCCTGGTGAACATCGAGAAGGCTTAAGGAGATACGCCATGAGCAATGGACAATTAGAAATCAAAGCGATCTCCGGCCACCGTGGCGGAACGCCAGGCCAGGGCGTTTCCCGCGATTACGATGTCTGCAAGCTGGTGGACACTACCACCTGCATCGGCTGCAAAGCTTGCGAGGTCGCTTGCCTGGAGTGGAATGGTTACGCGTTCCATGAAACCACTTTTGACAATACCTACCAGACCATGCCGGAGACGGCCTGGAACTTCTGGAACCTGATCAAGTTCAATGAAGTTGAAACTGACAATGGCTTGCAGTGGCTCATGCGCAAGGACCAGTGCATGCATTGCGCCGAGCCGGGATGTCTGGCGGCGTGTCCGGCTCCTGGCGCGATCGTGCAGTACATGAACGGCATTGTCGACTTCAACCAGGACCATTGCATTGGCTGCCAGTATTGCGTGACCGGCTGTCCATTTAATATTCCCAAATTCAACGCTGAGACCAAGAAGGTCTACAAGTGCACGCTATGCTCAGACCGCGTGGGAGCGGGCCTGGAACCGGCCTGCATCAAATCATGCCCCACCGGCTGCCTGCACTTCGGCAGTAAAGATGACATGCTGGATCTCGCACAACACCGGGTTGGCCAGCTCCATGACCAGACCTCCTATAAAAATGCAGGTATTTATGATCCCGCAGGCGTTGGCGGCACACATGTCATCTATGTGCTGCATGACAAGGACAAACCCGAGCAATACGGCGGGCTTCCCAAAGATCCCACCATTCCTTTCTTCGTAAAAATGTGGAAAGGGCCTTTGAAGTGGCTGGGTGGAATCGCCATGGGCCTTGGTGTGGCGGCGCTGTTTGGCCACTATGTCCGTTACGGCCCCAAGCCTCCGCATGATGAGAGCGAAGGGAGAGACAAAGCGCAATGAGCACCAATATTGTAGCTAGCCATGGGACTGACCTGCGCAAGGGCGAGATTATTCGCTATACCTTCAAAGAGCGGATATGCCACTGGTTATCGGCCATTAGCTATGTTTACCTGCTGCTGACCGGTCTGGCGCTCTTTACGCCTTATCTCTACTGGATTGCTTATGTGCTGGGCGGCGGCCCCACCATTCGTTTCTGGCATCCGTGGGCCGGCCTGGCCTTCTTTGTTGTCCAGCTCTGGATGCACTCCCTGTGGCATTCCGAAATGAAGGTCACTGACCAGGACCGCCAGTGGAGTAAAACCGTCAAGTCCTACGTTACGAATCGTGATGAGGAAGTAGCGCCGGCTGGAACTTTCAATCACGGGCAAAAGCAGTTCTACTGGGCCATGTTTTACAGCACCCTGGTGTTGATTGTTACCGGGTTGTTGATGTGGTTCCCGGAACTGGTTTCGCTGAAGGCGCATGGCCTGATGCCGGTGGTGATTTTCCTGCATTGCGCCGCCGCGCTGGTAACCATTGGGGCTTTTGTTATTCATGTTTACATGGGCGTTGTTTTCGTTTCCGGGGGCTTGCAAGGCATTCTCTGGGGACATGTGCCCATCAGCTGGGCCAAAGCCCACCATCGACTCTGGTACGAAAAAGTGAAGCGTGAAGACCGGTCGCGGATCTCCAGCAGTGAGTTCTAACCTGGGAGCGAAGCATTGAAGTCTTCCTGGGACCGCCGCATTGCGCGAGCGAATGAGCTGTTGCAGAACAACGCGGCTGTTTCTGAACTGCTGAAGTTCTATCAGCGGCTTGCCCGGTTTCAGAAATCCATCTACGAAACCATTGCCGCGTCTGACGAGCATGACGTTGCGGCATTGGTCCCTTATTTTTGCGGCCTGCTGGCCCTGATTCAGGAGTCCGGCTCTCCAGTCCTCAAGCAAGCTGCTGCCGATTTCGCCGCGACTTCAGCGGAAGACCGCCTTGATCTTCTTACCGCGCTCTGGCAGCACGAAGTTGAAAGCCAGGAACTCTCGCCGGAACACGAATTCTTTGCCCGTGCTCTGCTTCAGCCTTTTGCGGAGTACCTGGCGGAAAAGACTGAGACGGCCACGGAAGCGTCTCCACCGCTATGTCCTTTCTGTGGGTCCAGGCCTCAAGTGGCGGTATTGCGTCCTGAAGGCGATGGGGCAAAGCGTTTTCTTCTGTGTTCGCTGTGCGCCACGGAGTGGCTCTTCCGCCGTGTGCTGTGTCCTAATTGCGCGGAAGAAAACAAAGATAAGCTGCCCATCTTTATGGCCAGGGAATTCGATTACGTGAGAGTGGACGCCTGCGACACGTGCCATACCTACATCAAGTCGATTGATCTCTCCAAGAACGGCAACGCCGTGCCGGTGGTGGATGAACTGGCTACGCTGTCACTGAATTTGTGGGCGCAGGAGAACAATTATCACAAGCTCCAGCGCAATCTTTTTGGCGTGTGACCGGGACCATTCCACTAACTTTCCATGATCGGCGTTCAGTCTGAACCAGGACACGAAGGAAGAAAATCTTCGCCGCAGATTTTCGCGGATAGACGCAGATCAAGAGGAAGATAGCATAGCTGCGCATCACCGCATCACCGCGAAAAGCGCGAATCTATGGACTGTCCAGCCAGGAAGCCTTTCTTGAAAGCGTATTTTCTCCGTGTCTCTATGTCTCCGCGGTAGGAAGGTTTTTGTTAGCGCCTCTCTGTGCGTCAGCGCAGGGCAAAAAGGCACACCAACTTAAGACCGCTTTAAGGCCGCATCGCCAAAGCATGAACGGAATGGCGCAGGCGTTGCAAACGCAAGGCCAGACCAGTGATGGCCACGCCCTGCACAAAGGCGTAGAGTCCCACCAGCATCAACACCATATGCATGGCCTGGTTCCGCGCCAACAGCAGGCAAATCCCAAATGCAAACGATGCCAGTCCGCCTGTGATCAACAGAAACTCATCCGTCAAATGATGGCGTAAATGGAAGCCGGCTGCAATTTCACAAGTTCCGAACACCAGAGAAGCGACTGCAATCAGCAGGACCACGGATGCCAGAGTAAGCGTGGGGACAAGAAGCACAGTCAGCCCACCCGTTGCCAGCACAAAGCCATCTGCCAGCAGCAACAGCGTGTCCCGGCGGTGGAGATTTCCCCTGGCTGCCGCAGCCAGAGTCACTATGCCTGTTACCAGCGCAAATATGCCAAACAATACAGTGATGGCCGTATAGGCCACAACTTTCAACAGCAGGGAGACCAGGAAGGGCTGAAAGAAGAGGAGTGCTGCGGCAAACAGGATGGAAAAAATGCCGCGCAACATAAACAGCCACCAGTTATTGATCAACGTGCGGAGCATGGCAAGCTCCTTTTCCGCCGGTTCAATCCATGGGACCGGCTACAGATCTTACTATGGGCTGCCCGGCACTTGAAGGCTGTGAGCAGTCTCACAGTTGATTATGACAGTTTCAGGCAGGCGGTTGCCACGCCTTCTTCAGGCGGAGCAAACTTGAATCCTGCTTTGACAAACATATCTTTCATATTGAAATTATCAGAAAGTGTGGCCCCTTCCAGCGTGGAGATGCCTTCCTTGCGGGCGATCTGAATGGTCTGCTCCAGCAGGTGCGTGCCCAGCCCCCGATTCTGAAATTTATCCGCCACCAGGAATGCGACTTCGGCGCTGTTGTCACAATGTTTACGGATCAGCCGGGCGATTCCGGCGATGCGCCGCGTTCCTTGTTCGTCAGCATATTCCGCCACCAGGCCGATCTCGCGATCATAGTCAATAAAGCATTTGGTAAAAAGCCGCTCATGGGATACCCGCACATCAAGTTTAAGAGGCAGGAAATAGCGCATGTAAACGCTGGTTTCAGAAAGCTGATGATGGAAGTCCACCATCAACGGCTCGTCGTCCGGGCGGATAGGCCGCAAGGTAAAGGTTGTGCCGTCATGGCTCTCCCAGTTGGAAATGTACTGGCTTGGATATGGACGGATGGCCGGACGCGGCAGAGCAGCGTCCTGCACGCTGTTCGGATGCAGGATGACGCGCGCGTCCAGCGCCACAATGCCATCTGGCCCGGCCAGCAGGGGATTGATTTCAATTTCGGCAATGCGAGGGTTCTCAACCACCAACTCGCTGAAGCGGACCAGCAGTTCCTCCAGCTTATCGGTGTCTACTGGCCTTTGCCCGCGAATCCCTTTCAGGGCCTGCAAAATGCGTGTATGCTCCATCATTCTTCGGGCCAGCGTGGTGGTGAGCGGCGGAAGCGAGTAGGCGTTGTCGCGTATCACTTCCACCAGTTGTCCTCCCATGCCAAAGACCAGCACCGGGCCAAACTGTGGGTCAGTGGAACTGCCCAGGATCAATTCGTATCCGGAGCTTCTGACCATAGGCTGCACGGTCACGCCATTGAAGCTGTTTTCCGGCGCAAAAGTATTTTGGATGGCGGTGAAAGCAGCACGCACTGCCTCTGCATTTTCCAGATTCAATCGCACGCCGCCACGCTCCGTTTTATGCGTGATGGTTTCCGAGTGCAGTTTGAGCACCACCGGATAACCAATGATGTCTGCCGCGGCCGCGGCTTCTTCAGCTGTCTGTGCGATTTGTGACGGAAGCACCGGGAGTTCGTACACTCCCAGCACCTGCTTGGATTCATGTTCCGTCAGAATGGTCCGGTCCTTTTTTACCGCGTTGGCGATAATTTCCGCAACGCGCCTGGGGCCATCCACCGGAAGTTCTCCGGCGAACATGGGAGTTTCATAGAGAGATTGAAGGTTTGAGGTATAGCGCCACATGTAAGCAAAGCTGCGCGCTGCCGCGTCAGGATACTCAAAGGTGGGAATGCGCGCTTCATTCAGCACATTGGCGGCAAGTTGCATGCGGCTGCCGCCCATCCAGCTGGCCAGCAGCGGCTTGCGGATGGATTCGGCTGCCGTGCGCAGGAGTCCCGCCGCTTGCTCCGGTTCGGTCATGCCCTGGGGAGCAAGAATCGAGAGTACAGCGTCACAATTTGGATCGCGCGCCACAATCTCCAGCGCCTTTACGTACATTGCCGGACTTGAATCGCCTAGTGTGTCCACGGGATCGGCGTGGCTCCATGCCGCAGGCAGAAATCTGTTCAGTTCGTCGTGCGTTTCCGGTGAGAGCACGGCTAGATGCGCTCCGTTCGCCAGCAAAGCATCCGTAGCCAGCACCCCTGCGCCACCGGCGTTGGTGACCACAGCCAGCCGTGGGCCGCGCGGGCGCGGTTGTTTGCTCAATACCTCCGCCATGTCAAACAGCTCGCTAATGCTGGCCACACGCAGAATTCCGCAACGGCGGAACGCAGCTTCAAAGGCCTCGTCTGATCCGGTGATGGAGCCGGTATGTGACGCGGCCGCTCTTTGTCCGGCTTCAGTCCGGCCTGGCTTGATGACGATAATGGGTTTCCGCAAAGATACCTCGCGCGCTGCGGAGAGGAAACTGCGCGCATCACCCACTGATTCCATATAAATCAGGATGCTCGAGGTATATGGATCATCGCCGAAATGATAGATGAGGTCGCCCCAGTTCACGTCGAGCATGGATCCGATGGACACGAACGCGCTGAAGCCCACCATTTCTTTCAGGCTCCAGTCGAGGATGGCGGTACAAAGCGCGCCGCTCTGGCTGAGAAAAGCAATGTTTCCCGGCAATGCGTTTGCCGGAGCAAACGTGGCGTTGAATCCCGTGCGAGGATTCATCACCCCTACGCAGTTCGGGCCAACCATCCGCAGATGCCCTGAGGCCAGTACCTGGCGGATTTTTCTCTCGCGCTCTTTGCCTTCCGCTCCCGACTCGGCAAAGCCGGCTGAGATCACAATCGCGCCACCTACTCCGGCTTCCACGCACTCCTCCAGGACAGCCGGGACCGTGGCTGCAGGCGTAATGACAATGGCCAGGTCCACCGGCTCGCCAATTGCGGCGATGTTCGGGTAGCACCGGATCCCCATCACATTCGGTCGATGGGGATTGATGGGAAAGATAGTGGCCCCGAAAGGCTGTTCAAGAAGATTGCGCAGGATGGTCCGGCCCACGCTGGCGGGTTTTTCCGTAGCGCCAATCACTGCCACTGTGCGGGGATGAAAGATCGGCGCCAAAGGGCTGGACGGCAATCCCGGAACGGTCGATTCGCAGATCCGTTGCTCCGGATTCAATTCAGAAGAGGCCATAGCAACTTTTAGAGTACTACTCATGGTATGCCTGTGTTTCCTTAAAAATTCAAATTAACATGGAAAAGAAAAAGAAGGATGTGCGTAATCTCACATCCTTCTCTTCCCTCTACCAGGCAGTCTTTCATTGAATCAACTCAATGAGCGGCGCGGAGCCGCTCGCTGAGTTGGCCAGCCACCTATTTTCAGGACGGACATTATCTCAGGCCTCCACAACATCACGCACGGTCAGCACAGGACACGGGGCCGAGCTGATAATGCTGTATGTGACTCCGGTGCGAAAGTGTCCGTTGAATTTCTTTCCTGCGGGCAGTCCCAGCACAATAAGGTCAGGACGCTCCGTTGCAGCCCATCCCAGCAATTCTTTAGCCGGGTCGCCCACCTCAACCGTCATCTCAGGCTGGCACCACTGTTTCGCGTCCGGCGGGATGAGTCTTTGCAGTTCCTGATAGGCCTTGTTCACAAGTTCTGTGCGATCATGCTGGAATGCCTCGTCCAGCGAAACGATGTGCATAAACGTGAGCTGTGCATGTGCATCATGCGCCACGGAGAGAGCATATTGCGTAGCGAATTCCGCATGCGCGCCCAGGTCCGTGGGGAAGAGGATTTTTTCCGCTTTAAACTCGTGATAAGGGCGGACGTTGACGTGCGGGCCCACCGTGAGCACCGGGCACGTGGCATTGCGGAAAATGGCTTCCGCAACGGAGCCCATCAGGAAGTGCTGCAGGCCGCGGCGGCCATGCGTGCCCATCACAATCAGATCAATGCCATGCTGGTCCACCCAACCGGGCACCGCCGACTCCACTGGGCCGCGCGCGAAAAGAGGCGTCCCCTTGAGGCCGTTGTCTTTTGCCAGTTTCAGCAGCAGCTGATGGCTGTGATTCTCCACCTCATCAAGCACGCCGGGTGCGGCGGTCTCAGTGAGGATGATTGGATCGCAGGCGTGGGCAGGATAGATTTCTGCGCCAAAGTGTTTTGCAAACCCCATGGCGTAGGCCAGCGCTGTCTGCGATGCTTCTGTGAAATCGGTGAGAAGCATAATGTTCTTGAATGAAATCTTGTTGACCGTTTGTAGTGCGTTCATAAATATCTCCTCAGGGTCTTCAAATTTGTGGATCATGGCGCATAACCATTTCCTGTAATCCTGGTCCAGGGACTTCTGCGTGCCAGACTGGTACAGCCCGGCTACGGTGAAACCACTCTCATTGAGCGGAATATGGTGACAAGGGACCGGCGTGCCTTGCTGATCGGGCGGGACCAAAGCAAAAAAAGGACACTGCCAACATTCATGCTGCGCAGGGCCGGATGCAAAGTTGAGGCAAACTGGAGAGTCAAGCAACAGCAGGGTTGGGCGCCACTGGCTACGAAAAGGACGGCCATAACCGCCGGCGTCAAAAAATTCCAGTTCTGCCCGTAACGCTTTCAGGAGCTGCTTGCGTCCGGCAAAGTCACGTTCGACCATTGCGTTCTCGCTCATTTTCTTACTCAGGCATTTTGCAATCTTGGTAATTGGCTTGCAGTGATGTGGATCACGCAGGTCTTTCTACCCATCGTGGAGGGAGGCAAGGTCACTCCGCATGTGTGATCCCCGTCACATCTGAATGTGATGAAAAATATTTAAGCTGACCTGTCATAGCTAGAAGGAGCCTTTATGGCGATGGGATACAACTTTCACATCATTGAGAATTGCCTGAAGTGTGTATTTCGCGAAAAACGGCTATTTTGTGATCTTCCTGATGAGGCGTTATTAAAACTGCAGAATATCAAGGCAACGTCGGTCTATCCCAAGGGGGCATTACTTTGCCTGGAAGGCCAGCCGCCGCGCGGCGTCTTTGTTCTTTGTTCCGGACGCGCCAAACTCTCCACTACTTCAGCGGAAGGAAAAAGCATTATCCTGCGCATTGCCGAACCGGGCGAGGTCCTGGGGCTTACAGCCGCGGTCTCTCATTCATCCTATGAAGCCACCATTGAAACGCTGGAACCCAGCCAGGCCAATTTCATCTCGCAAGGTGATTTTTTGCGGTTCCTGGAAGAGTTTCCCGACGTGGGGATGAAGGTGGCCAAGCAGCTTACTCACAATTGCAAGTGCGCTTACTCTGAAATCCGGGCCTTGGGCCTTTCTAATTCCGTGCCGGAAAAAATCGCCAAGCTGATTTTGCAGTGGGCAGAGCAGCCGCTCGACTTTCCGGGCCGGAAGAAGACAGATGAGATCGCCATCCGCGTTACGCTTACGCAAGAGGAGATCGCGCAGTTTGTGGGTACATCGCGAGAGACCGTCTCCCGGGTGCTGGGGGACTTCCGCAAAAAGGGATGGTTGAGAATTAAAGGAGCAACCTGGACGATCATCAATAAGCCGGCGTTGGACCGCCTGGTGACGACCTAGATGACACGCCGAATATAGATCACACGTTCAGGTGACAGCAATCACAGCAACCGATATTCATTCCGCTTTATAAGTTAACTTACTATGAGGCTAGCTATACCAGCACAGAAGCGGGCCACAAACGAACTTTATGCAATCCTGGCTCCCGAGCTCCAACAGCAACTGGAAGCTTGCGCTGAACTGAAAACGGTGCCCGCGGGGACCGTAATCGTGGAACATGGACGGCCCCTGGACTGCCTGGTGGTCCTGGAAGACGGGACGGCCGAGGTTTCCATGCCCTGCGCCAGAAAAACAATTTCTCTGGGCATGG
>DAHUXF010000679.1 GCA_027307295.1 Acidobacteriaceae bacterium | reverse complement strand
CCTGCGTAAGTCAGATCGTACTGTGCGCGCCAGTAGCCTCCGTGGATGAAAAACACCACTGGATGCGGGCCTTTCCCCGCCGGCACACGTACATCCACGAATTGGTTGGGGTCTGGCCCGTAAGGTAAGCGCAGGTCCGCGCCAGAGGGAGTCTTCGAAAGAATGTCTTCGCTTTGCACTGAGAGCAGTATAAAGGAAGTGAGCTGGCGGAATCGGTGAAGAATAAAAAGAAGCAGGCAACGCTGCCCGCTCCTTTTGTAGAGACAAGACTATTTGGTCCGTGAAGCTCCGCTGCTTCCGCTGTGCGACGATGCAGACGATGTAAACGATGAGTGTGGTGATGAACCTGAGTGGGTCCCGGACGAGGTGCCCGACGCCGAGGACGATCTTGAACTTCCGCTTGAATTGGATCGGTGTTCCGAGCCACGCGAACCAGAGCTTGTTGTGGCAGCGTTTGCGGTATTGCCAGCCACGGCATCATGGCGATGATGGTCCCCTTGATGTCCGCCATCATGCGGGTGCTTGTGCCGATGTTTATATGGCGGCTCAGGATATCCAGGGTTTCCATAAGAGCTGGTTTGGCGGCCATCATTTAAGCTGTTGTGTGAAAAAAAGGTCTGTTTGGAACGCGGAGCGCAGCTATCGAGTTCCGCGTGCCGGTGGTCCCGCAGTTGCTTTAGCTCAATGCGTTGCTGTTGTTTCAAATCGCGGCAGGCGTCTGCTGTTTTGCCATAATTCAGCCTGCATTGGTCAAAGTCAGTGGCTTGACGCTGGCGAAGACTGTTGACCTGGCCATCAAGATCAGTTTTTAATTCCTTGCAGGGATTGGAAGACTTTGGCTCGCGCGCGGCCATCTCTCCCAGAGTGGCCAGTAGAAGAAGCCCAAGTATAAGAAGATAGCCCATCCATGGCTTCATCATGGTTAACCTCGTGGGTAGAGTACTCTTCAGCCTCCAGGGAAGCAACTCAGATTATTTTAATTTGTGAAATTTTAGGTTACATCAAACTTTGAACCGACCTTGCGCCACAATCTTTCCACGAAACATTCTATAGACAAAGATGAAATACCCCAGGGCCAGCGCCATGCCAAAACTCCACCAGATCAGCCCAAAAGACAGCGCATAGTTACCGGCAGCCGCGTTATAGATGGTAATGTTCAGTGCCGGGTCCGTGGTGGAGATGAGCAGATTGGGATAAACCGCCGCCGCCGCGCCCACCAGCATAAAAATCAGATAAGAACAGGAAGCAAGAAATGCGGCTTTGTCATTCCCTCGCCGGTTATACAACTGCATGGCCACCAGACTCAGGCCCACTGCCAGGGGGATGACATACAGCACAGGATAGCGCCGGTAGTTGGTGAGCACTTCTGGGCGGATGGAAAGTGTTGCCCAAAGGCTCGCCAGCGTGACTGCGAGTAGTACCGGCCATAGCACAGTCGAAACACGGCGGGCGCGGAGATTGAGAGCAGCGGAGGTTTTCACTGCAATATACAGTGCGCCGTGGATGGTAAGGGCCACCAAAGCAACCACCCCGGCAATCACGGTGTACCAA
>DAHUXF010000678.1 GCA_027307295.1 Acidobacteriaceae bacterium | reverse complement strand
ACCGCTTTGACACCAATCTGCAATATTTCACTAACCTGGGCTACAACAGCGGGAAGCACAGCGTGAAGTTCGGCTACGAATACCGGCGCACTACGGTCAATCAATTTTACGATCTTGGCTACCGTGGACGCCTGAAGTTCCTGAGTGTTGAAGATTTTCTTGCCGGCAACATCACCAATGGCGGCAGCCAGTTCGCCGGTGACTCGCAACGCACCACGCACCAGAACAATTCCGGCTTTTACCTGCAGGATAGTTTCCGCATGTCCCGCAAGCTCACCTTGAACGCCGGGCTTCGCTGGGACTACTTTGGCGTGATCTATGAAGACGGCAACCGCTTCAGCCTCTTTAATACAACAACGCAGACGCTGCAACTGGTCGGCCAGCCGGGAGGCCCTTCCAGCCTCTATCCCCGCGACCTCAACAACTTTGCGCCACGTTTCAGCGCGGCCTATGACATGTTTGGCGCCGGCAAGACCGTTCTTCGCGCCGGTTGGGGACTCTACTATGATGCCTTCTCGCAGGATTTTTTCATCGGCCACTTCCCATTCAATACGTTCAATCCCGGTCCTGCGTATAACGGAGTAGGCGCGTCAGCGATTAATTCCGCCGGCGGTGTAGCGTCCACGATTGTTGCGGGCGTCCCGATCTTCACCGGCTTCAATCCCACGACTGACGCCTGGACCGTGGCCCCAAAGATCCGCACACCCTACATTCAGAATTACAACGTAAACATTGAGCAGGCGTTGGGCAAGGGCATGGCGCTGACGGTCGGTTACGTCGGCTCGGCGGGGACCAAGCTGTTCCGGTTCCGCGATATCAACCAGCATGACCCTGCTACCGGCACTTTTCCTTTTGCCGCGTTCAACATCATCAACCAGTTTGAGTCCACTTCCAGTTCACGCTATAACAGCCTGCAGGTTACCTGGAAGCTGCGCAACTGGCGCGGACTGAATTCACAGTTTTCCTGGACCTGGTCGCACTCCATTGACAATGCCAGTGACCTGGAAGACTTCATTCCCAACGCGTCGCAACCCAACAATAGCCTGGCGCCGCAGCTCGAACGCGGTAACTCCAACTTTGATGCCCGTCATCGCCTGAACTGGATGTTCGGTTACACTTTGCCCAACTCAACCATGGCCCGGTCCATCACCAATGGCTGGTCGTTGAATGGTCTTCTACGTATCTCCAGCGGACAGCCCTACAACCTGAACTCTTTTGCCAATTACAACAACACGAATGAGTTCTTTGAGCGGCCCGATGTTATCGGCAATCCATTTACCGGGACCGGAGGAGCCAGCAGGCTGCTGAACCTCAGCGCTTTTGCCGCGCCATGTGACTGGAGTCCCATTACAAACTTTTGCGTGCCCGGATCGCAACACTTTGGCAATCTGCGCCGCAACGCTTTCATTGGTCCTGACTTCAGGAACTTCGATTTCTCATTGGCAAAAGATACCAAGATCAATGAGCGCCTGAACATGCAGTTCCGTGCCGATGTCTTCAATCTGTTCAACCATGCCAACTTCTCCAACCCAACCCTGCCCAACTTCCTGGTGAAC
>DAHUXF010000677.1 GCA_027307295.1 Acidobacteriaceae bacterium | reverse complement strand
AGAATCTGCGGCGCAGGGACTTTTCCCACTACGATGTAATGGCAAGCTAGTCAGAGCTGATGCTCATTTTTTTACTTCACGTGTGGAAAGTTTAATCATTCATAAAAATTGTCGGGAGGTATAAAGAATACGAGTCCCGGAGCCGGGACCCTGTTCGCGTGCGTGGAGGAGGGACGGTACCGTACATTGTGTAGTTGAAAAAATGGATGCGTGAATAGAAGAATCATGTGCCGTCCGTACGGGACTCAGATTTTTGCTAATACCCACCGGGGACTCGCCGTCCCCGGCTACAGATTGTGGCGTCCCTTCGGGACTTAGATTCTCGCTCGAATCGCGGTAATTCTCTAGCCCAGCCCTGCAAGACGCGGAATTTTCTCAATAAACACATGGCATTTAGCGGTCAAACCTGCTCATTGGAATCCGCCCACAGACCAATCCTTATTTCCTCCGTCTAAACCAAGGAACCATAAGCAACTTTCGTTCGTATTACAAGGCAGCAATGCGGTTACCATGAAGTAAGCCCAGCAGGGAACCAGGTAGCAGTCCATGAGAATGGCCTTTGACATTGTCCGGCAGGTGCTGAGCACGCTATGGGCGCACAAGTTGCGTTCGTTTCTGACCATGTTTGGCATTGCCTGGGGCGTGGGATCGCTGCTGTTTCTGGTGGGCGTAGGCGAAGGCTTCCGTTCCGGGCAGCACAAGAACATGGCGACCATCGGTGAGGATGTGATCTTTCTCTGGGGCGGCCAGGTGCCGGCGGTGGAAGGCCAGCAACAGGGAATGCGGCGCTATTACCTCACCCGCAAAGACGTTGAAGACATAAAGAATGAAGCCACTCTTGTGGGAAACGTGGCCCCGGTCCTGGGGCGCGGCGATATTCGCGCGGTAAGCGACTTTGCCACCGCCAGCGGATCGGTCACCGGCAGCACGCCAAATTTCAATCAGATCCGCTACCTGCCGCAGGGCGAAGGCCGCTGGCTGAATCAAGGTGATGAAGAACAGCGCCGTCTGGTATGTGTGCTTGGCTTCCAGATGATGCGCAACTTGTTCCCCGGACGGCCAGCCATCGGCAGCACCGTGCTGTTGAACGGCGTGCGCTTTGAGGTGGTCGGCATCCTGGCCAATATCGGGCGGCAGGAAAATAACCTGAACAATGTTCGCGTCTATATTCCGTTCAGCACCATGCATGAATATTTTCCGATGAATAACGCACACACGCCGGACGACATCAGCAATCTGATCATGCGTCCGGTAAGCCGGGACAAGCACCAGGGCGCGGTGGACCAGGCGCACCAGATCATCGCCCGCAATCACGGTTTTGATGCCAGCAACAAAGACGCCTTTGATGGCTGGGACACAGTCCAGACGCAGGACATGGTAGGGAAAATCTTTGATGGCATGGACGTTTTCCTGGGCGGCGTGGGTCTGGTGACGCTGATGCTTGGCGCTATCGGCATTGTCAACATCATGCTGGTATCAGTCACCGAGCGCACGCGCGAAATCGGATTAATGAAGGCGCTGGGCGCGACGAACCGGCGTATCCTGATGCAGTTTTTTCTGGAAGGCGCGTT
>DAHUXF010000676.1 GCA_027307295.1 Acidobacteriaceae bacterium | reverse complement strand
CTCTGGCATATTTTTTCAACGCCGCCGCAAACTACAATCTGCAAAAGTTTGAGGCCGCAGAGGAAAGCGGGAAAAAATTTAAAACACTGGACCCGCAGCACAGCCATCCGGACGTCTGCCTGTTGTTAAGCTACATCCATTCACGCAAACAGGATTACGCCGGCGCCGCCCGTGAGATTCGCGACTTTCTTGCAGCACAGCCCAATGCTCCCGACGCCGAAGCGTTGAAGTCTGAAGCCAAACGTTTTGAGGACCTGAGCGTTTCTGCCCAGCGCGAGTAAAGCTGCCAGGAAAGGCTGCGCCAGGTCCAGCTCCTGATTGCGGGCCAGCGTTTCAGCACAAGCAGGTCGCCCAATCCCTGAGGTTTTTCGGTAGTGGGGTCAACTCACCCCACTACCGGTTTTTCTGGGTTCTGGCCTTTTTGCTGAATTCGCTTTACCATCGCCAATAGTGTCCGCCGCCGACCCAAGACCGATCGACAAAGATCGCCTGGTTTCCGCCGTACAAGCGGATGAGGACGAGTCTTTTGAGCTGAAGCTGCGTCCCCGCTACCTGCGCGAGTTTATTGGCCAGAACAAGGTCAAGGAAAACCTGGCCGTTGCAGTGGAGGCGGCCAAATCGCGCGGCGAGGCGCTGGACCATGTGCTGCTCTATGGCCCCCCGGGGTTGGGCAAGACCACGCTGGCCACCATCATCGCCAATGAGATGGGCGTGGCATATCAGCAAAGCTCCGGGCCGGCCATCCAGATCAAGGGCGATCTCACCGCTATCCTGACCAATCTGCGCGATAAGCAGGTTTTCTTTCTGGATGAAGTACACCGCTTGCAGCCGGCGCTGGAAGAAATCCTTTATTCCGCGCTGGAAGACTACAAGCTCGACATTATCATCGGGCAAGGGCCTTCCGCCCGCACGCACACCATTGACGTACGTCCGTTCACCTTTGTTGCCGCCACCACGCGCGCCGGGCTGCTTTCCGCACCGCTGCGGTCGCGCTTTGGCATTCTGCTGCGGCTGGAATTTTATAACGCGGAAGAACTCAAGTTTATTGTGGAGCGTTCGGCGGAAATCCTGGGGATCGGGATTGATGATGAAGGCGCGGAAGAACTGGCTCGCCGTGCGCGCGGCACGCCGCGCATTGCCAACCGCCTGCTGCGTCGTGTACGCGACTTTGCCCAGGTGCGCGGACAAGGCCGCGTTGACAAAGCCACCGCCCAGGCTGCTCTGGAAATGCTGGAGGTGGACAAGCATGGGTTTGATGAGATTGACCGGCGACTGCTGCTGACCATCATCCAGAAGTACAATGGTGGCCCAGTTGGCTTGAGCACGCTGGCCGCGGCCCTGGCCGAAGAGCAGGATGCTCTGGAAGAAATTTATGAACCATTTTTAATTCAGATCGGCTTTCTGGACCGCACTCCGCGAGGACGAGTTGCAACCCGCCTGGCCTACGATCACTTCGGCATCCAGCCAAACAGAAGGCAGCAGGCGGCACTGTTCTAACTCGAAAATTTGTCATCCTGAGCGCAGCGAAGGACCTGCTCTTCACGTACAAACACCAGGTCCTTCGGCCTCGCAAACTGCAGTC
>DAHUXF010000675.1 GCA_027307295.1 Acidobacteriaceae bacterium | reverse complement strand
CGCCGGACATTCTCGAAGGCGTGCATCGCACCACGCTTTCACTGGCTCAGGGCTTTGCCGGCGTTAGCGATCCAACGGTGATCTGGACCTCCATGATCCGCGACTTCCGCACAGCATTTCTCTATTACCGCGAACTGGAAGAGAAGGACGATGATGTCTCCTCGGCGCTGGAGATGCTGAAGCTGGCAATCTTGGCACGCGACCGCTCGATTGTCCCAGGGGACGATTCAGCGGCAGGAGTGGACGCGGCTAATTTCGTCACGGACCAACTGGCGCAGGTGCCTGCTTTCCATGAAGTCCTGGAAGCGATGCTGGACGCGCCTGGTTATGGCCTGCACATCTCAGAGGTGTTGTATGACGTCAGCGCCGGGCAGGTTGCGCTGGTCGACATCAAGGACCGGCCCCAGGAGTTATTTAATTTCAATCCGCAGTACATGCTGCAGACCGGCCCGATGCGGCTCTTGCGCAATCCGTTTGCCTTTGATGGCGGCGAACTGGTGCCGGAACAAAAGTTCCTGATCTTCACCTTCCGTCCGCGCAGCGGCAACCGCCGTGGACGTCCGCTGTTGCGCCGCGTCTTCTGGCCGAGTTGGTTCAAGCGCCAGGCGCTGCGTTTCTGGTTGCGCTTCGGAGAGAAAGGTCCTGGCACAGCGGCAGTGATGTATCCGGCAGGCGCGAATGCCGACGAAAAGAACAAAGCGCTGGCGGCAGCTGAGGCCATCGTGGAGAAGATCGCCATCGCTGTTCCGGAAAATTTCCAGATGGTGAAAGAGCTGCTCACCTCGGCGCGCACGCAGAACCCGGCTGTCTATAAGCAGCTCGTGGATGACATGAAGTATTCCATCTCCCGCGCCATCGTGGGCCAGACGCTCACTGCATATGGCAATGAAGGCGGGAGCGGATCGCGCTCGCTCGGCACGGTACACGCGAAGATGTTTTACCTCAAAGAGGTTGAGGTCGCGATCAAGCTGCAGACGGTGATCAATGACCAGCTGGTACGTCCGCTGGTCCTGTGGAACTTTGGCCCGAACGTTCCCATGCCCAAGTTCGCCATTGCCACGGAAGACGAACAAGACTTGGTGCAGCGGATCGGCATTGACAGCACGGCGCAGACCATGGGCATGCCCATCACAAAAACCTACATGCAAGAGACGTATGGCTTTTCTGAGCCTGGTCCGCAGGATGAAGTGCTTACGCCCACGGGCGGCATGGGCACCGCCGTTTCCAGCGGTGCTGCGCAGACGCCGAGTTTCAGCGACAAGGAAGCCGCGCGCAATCTGAAACAGGTTTCGCAATTGCTGGACGCGATGAAGCTACAGCTGGGCGATCTCTATGGTGAACGCGTCCGCCAGATCGCCGACGCGGTGCGCGCAGGAGGGCTGCAATGATGCACAGCTCTCATCACCGGGCCGTGGCCATCGCCGCGCCCCACGTTCTGGCGGCGCAGTTTCAGAACAAGGCAGGCGCCCTTTTCTCGCGCTACCTGGCTGCGTTTGACCTGCTGGGCCGCGCGCATGTCATTGAGGCCGCGGAGTCTAAAACCGGCAAGAAATTCAAGCTGGCGACCAGCGTAACGCTAGAT
>DAHUXF010000674.1 GCA_027307295.1 Acidobacteriaceae bacterium | reverse complement strand
TGTATTGTGGTACTCCCAGATTCTCTGTTCTCCAGTCTTTGTGAGCACGACCATTCTACCTTTCACGAATCCGTCTCTCTGTATGGCTAAGAGAGAATCGTCAAACTGGCCGCGCGCCTCCGGCAGCAGAAGGTTCTGCAAGGGCGTGTTCAGCAACTCATCTCGAGAATATCCAAGCAGTTTGGCCGGCAGTTCGTTGAGGGAAAGGATGCGCCCCTGTAGATTGTATGTGCAGATCAGATCGGTGGAATGCTCGACCAAATCGCGGTAATGGTCCTCATTTTCTCGCAATTGAATTTCCATTTGCTTGCGAACAGTGATCTCCTGGGCCGTGCCCAAAAGTGTTACGACGTTGCCCTCCGGGTCTTTTGCAACAAATCCAATGCCCCTGAGCCACTTCATGGCCCCGCTCGGGCAGATGATGCGAAATTCCTCGTCAAAGCGGTTGGTGTGCTTCAACTCTTCAAGCCCAGCAAGCACGCGCTGCCGATCTTCGGGATGTATTAATTCAAAGTAGGATGTCGGATTCGCAGAGAGCGAATTTAATGGGAGTTCGCAGATCTGTTCAAAGGCTGGACTCGCATAGGTGGCTTTTTTCGTGTCAGGGTCCATCGTCCAGAATATTTCTTGGATGTTGTCGGCCATTTGTTGAAAGCGCTCCTCTCTCTCCTTCAAGATGGCCTTCTGTATTTTCAGTTGTTCGATGGTCGCCTTCATTTCCTCGGGACTCGGTAGGCTCAATGCGGTTGGCACAATTCGGACCAGGAATACCGCCGTTGGAACTGAGGCTAAGACTGTAATTACCTGGACGCCGCCTGAAAACCAATAAGAAGGAACCCAAAGAGTCCACACGTCCATTACGTGTGTCGCACCGCATGCTGCGATAAAGCTGCCAAAACAGACGAACATCCAGCCAAATGGAATATCTCGCCTTCGTCGAGCGAAGTAGAATAGCGCCGCCGGTATCAAAAAATAGGCGAGAGCAATCAAGGAGTCGGAAATGGCGTGCAGCCATATGAGGGCTGGCTTCCACTGATAACAGAATCCGTGCGGCATTAGTCCGTTCGATGAGAACCATCCGCTGAGCATGTTCATTTCGCTCCTTTCAAAACGTCTCTTTCTAGCGGTGAAGGGAGGGGCGGGGTGGACCAATGCAGGGACTCAAAAGGCGTCGCCCGGCAGACAATTGGCACGCCGATTTGGCTCATGACGGCCTTCTTTCAGTCGCGCAGGGGCTGGTTGCCGGAGTCGAGAACGATGCGGAGACTTTATCACATGGTACCTCTTTGGGGTTTAGTGAAAAAACATTTATCAGGGCTATACGTATTTACTGTAAGTAGTTATACGTACGAATGCTACCCACCTCAGTAAGCAGCAAGCCAGCTTTTCTCATTAAGTATTTAGCGGTATTGATTTGAGAGTCTATTCCTATCAATATTAACATTGTATTCTTCCGTGGGGACCGGGTGGCCAGGCCTGGTACGATTTCGCCCTATCTTGATTTCAAAGTGTAAGCTGGCATGAAATAATAAAGCCTCCGATAGACTGATTGTATGCAGCGCAAATTATTAAGGATTCCTTAAT
>DAHUXF010000673.1 GCA_027307295.1 Acidobacteriaceae bacterium | reverse complement strand
ATGATGGCCATGGGCGCTTCGCGTTTTGACGTGGCCCGCTTTGGCGCTGAGGTCTTCAGGCCTTCACCGCGCCAGTCTGACCTGATGATTATTGCCGGCCGTGTTTCACAAAAGATGGCTCCAGTGATCCGCCAGCTCTGGGAGCAGATGCCTGAGCCCAAATGGGTGATTTCCATGGGCGCTTGTGCTACTTCGGGTGGCGTGTTCAATAATTACGCGCTGGTCCAGGGCGTGAACCAGGTCATCCCCGTGGATGTTTACGTGCCCGGCTGCCCACCTCGTCCGGAGCAGCTGATCTATGCCATTACCCTGCTGCAGGAAAAGATCCAAAAAGAGCGTGGATCGTTTAAGCGGGCCTTGAATCTGGCATAAGCCGCCAAGCCTGCCGCAGCCATGCTTTTTAAAAAATCTCTGCGCTGCATGGTTGCCCTTATCGTGTCATTCGTTTTACGCGGCAACCATATCGTCGTAGAGCATTTCATCTCCAGCTTTTTGTCTCACCGGAAGGCTTACGGGCCAGGGTTCTTCCACTCCCATGAGCGCCAACGCGCCGCCCAAAAGCGCCAGGTTTTTGGTGAAGTTGACCATCTCATTCATCCTCTGGTTCGGGTCCTGGACTTTCCAGAAATCATGCATTACAGGTGAAACGCCTGCCAGAAAGCCTGCAATGGCCGCCGCGCCGAGTTTTGGTTTTACGCCCAGCAGAATGCTTGCTCCACCCAGGATCAATGCTGCGCCGCTTGTTATCACAGCGGCATCCGGCTGGGGAACATGCTTGGATGCGGCATATTGTTTCAGGTTCTTGTGCTCGCGCAGATGGTTGATCCCGTTGTAGAGAAAGAAGCCACCGAAGATGAGCCGGCCTATCAGGAATACAGCTTTCATCATGCCCTCCCAGGAAAGGAACTTTCGCTCAACTTTCTTGGATTCACCGCGTCTCCTCTGGGGTGGCCAGAAGCGAATGACTTATTCAGAGCAGAAGACTCAGAGCAGAAGATTGTGGCTTGAGCGGCTAATCCACCCAATCAAAGGATCGTGCTACGGCCTTCTTCCATTGCCGGTACAGATGTGCGCGCTTCATCTTGTCCATCTTCGGGGTCCAGTTTTTTTCCGCGCTCCATTGCCGGCGCAGTGCATCCATGCTGGAGAAAAAACCTACAGCCAGACCGGCGGCGTAAGCTGCTCCCAAAGCTGTGGTCTCCTGAATCTGCGGCAGCACCACGGGACGGTCCAGCATGTCGGCCTGAAACTGCATCAGCAAATCATTGCCGACCATGCCACCGTCAACCCGCAGGACTTCCAGCGCGATTCCTGAATCCTGCTCCATGGCTTCTACTACCTCGCGGGTCTGGAAGGCGACCGCTTCCAGCACCGCCCTGGCCAGATGGCCCTTGTTGGCAAAGCGGGTCAGTCCGGCAATCACGCCGCGCGCGCTGTCTTTCCAGTAAGGCGCGTACAAGCCGGAAAATGCCGGAACGAAATACACGCCGCCGTTGTCGCTTACCGTGCGCGCGAGCGATTCGATGTCCGAACTCTTCTCGATCAGACCGAAGTTGTCCCGAACCCATTGGACCAGGGCGCCAGTG
>DAHUXF010000672.1 GCA_027307295.1 Acidobacteriaceae bacterium | reverse complement strand
GGCTTAACGGCTGGAAACGGAAAAGGCCGGATTCAGCAAAGCCATGGCGGATAGCGTTGCCGTCCGCATCACAGAAACCACCAGGCTTGACGTTCCTCTTGCGGTGGCTGAACGCAAGACCGTGATTGAAGTCAATGCGGAGCCTGCCCTGGTGCAGGCGGACAATGCAGCTCATGGCACGGTTATCCAGCAGGAGCAAATCCGGCAGCTGCCTTTGCCGACAAGAAACTTCCAACAATTGCTCACGCTTACGCCTGGAACATCGGGGCCAGTGCAGAATTCGTCCGAGTTGGGCCGCGGCGCGGCTCCAATTTATGTCAACGGAAACCGCGGCACCTCGAATTCAATCATCATCAACGGCACAGACGGAAACTCCATTGGCACGGGTTCAACGCCGAATCTGGCGGTGCCAGCAACGGACTCTCTGGAAGAATTCATTGTCCAGACCAGCCAGTTTGATGCGTCCCAGGGCCGCGTGGCTGGCGGCGTGGTTGCGGCGGTCACCAAATCAGGGACGGATAATTTCCACGGAAACCTCTATGAATTCCTGCGCAATGATGCGCTCAATGCCAACAATTTCTTTCTGAATCGCGCCGGCATTCCGCGTCCCGCGTACAAGCGCAATCAGTTTGGAGGCACGTTTGGCGGCCCTATCCGCAAAAACCGCATATGGTTTTTTGTGTCCTACCAGGGCAGCCGGGAAGTGAATGCAACGTCGTTGACCAATTCAGTTGGCACCGTCTTTGTGCCGCAAAACCTCACCAATGACCGTTCCGATGCAGGCGTGAATGCATTGGCGGCATCCTATGGTTTAGCTCCATGCGCGGCCCCTCCTACCACGTTTACGTTTCCTCCATGCTTTAACCCGACAGCCAAGTTTCTTCTGCAGGCGAAATTGCCCAATGGCTCTTTTGTGATCCCATCGGCTCCGCACCCAACGTCCGTGGCTCTCGGCGCCGTGCCGCAGGCCGTTGCTGCGCCGGTGGTTGGGCCTTCAAAGTTCCGCGAAGACCAGTTCAATACAAACCTGGACTTTCAACTATCGACGCCGAACCGGCTTTCCGCCAAGTTCTTTGCGGCGAACAACCCCGCCACCCAGTCCCTGTTCAATCTTTTTGGACTGGCCAACGCGCTTCCGGTCCCAGGCTTTGGCGGCACCGCAAATCTGAATCAACGGGTGCTCTCGCTGGATGACACTCATGTTGTTTCTCCGCGCCTGTTGAATGACGCGCGGTTCGGGCTGAGCATCATCACCACGGGATCTTCTCCGCAGGAGCCATTCACGGCGGCCCAGTTGGGGATCTCGTCTCCCTTGGGGAACCTGTTTCCTGGCATGCCGGAAATCTCCGTCGCGAATTATTTTGACCTGGGCGCCAATCCATTCTCTGACAATGGCGGCGTGGAAAAAACGTACAGCGCTGGAGATACATGGAGCTGGCAGCACGGCCGGCATAGCATGAAGTTCGGCGCAGAGTACAAGCACCACGATTTGAACGCGCATTTCAACCTCTACACGCGCGGCCAGATTTTCTTCCTTGGGCTGTTGCCATCAGGACCGTTCGCGGGCAATGGCTTTTTCGATTTTCTGGGCGGGCTGTTTGATTC
>DAHUXF010000671.1 GCA_027307295.1 Acidobacteriaceae bacterium | reverse complement strand
CATAGACATTGAAGGATTCTAGCCTCTCTAAACGTAATGCACTGACGTTCGTTTCTATGTGGTTACTTTCGCGTCTCTGGAGGACACTGTGTTCCGATGTTTCTTGCAGACTTTTTCCCGGCTATTTTTTGCTCTTCTTATTTGTTGCTCTGCCCTGATGTCACGGGCAGAAGAAATTCCCTTGGCCTACTGTAACCGCCTGCCGGTCATTGAGGTGAGCGTTACAGAGAAGGCCAAGCTACGCTTTCTTGTCGATACCGCAGCCACATCCATCCTGAACAGCAAATCATTTCCAGAGGGCGATCCGGGAAAAGTTTCCGTTACTTCGTGGTCCGGCACAACGCAAGCCAAATCGCGTCAGGTCACGCTGCATCAGTTGACCATTGGTCATCATATTCTTCAGGACCTGCGTCTTCCTGCTGTTGACCTCTCCGCCATCGGGCTGAATTGCGGCAAGCGCATTGATGGAATCCTGGGGATTGATCTCCTCGCGCAGCTGGGCATGACCGTTGACCTGAAAAACCACAAGGCACAAATCCAGCCGGATGACAGAAATACGCAAGCCGTGATCTCAGAGCTGCACCAAAGCCTCACGGATTGTGTAGAGGCCTTGAATCGTGCTGATGAGGCGGCGCTGGCGGAATGCCTTGATCCGCGCATCGTTACATATACCAGCGAGGGAGATGTCTACGGACGCATCGCCACCCTGGACTACTATCGCAAGACATTCTTCCAACGAAATCCTCCCGCACAGCTCTCCATGGTTCCTCGCGCGGACCACCTGATCGGCGATGCGGTCTGGGTGGAGTATGATCTGAAAATAGTTTTTCCGCAGCAGGTCATCGCGGTGGGAGGAACAGCGTTGTGCCGCAAAAGAGACGGCAAATGGCGCATTGTACACATGATTCATTCAAGCCCGCCCGCACCTGGCCATGCGGCACAACCAGAAGATGCGCAAACAAGAGGATCGCACGCACCATAGCGGCCAGTACGCCAAAGGGACAAAGATGGCAGATCAGGGTCAATGCAAGCGCGCGAACGCTGCGAAGAAGCTGCAACGCTGGGTCAATCTTTATGCACCCTATTTAGGAGCGGCAGTGCGGGTGACCCACGTATCGGATGACTTCCACAACGTGGAAGTGGAAATGCCTCTGCGTTTCTACAATCGTAATTATGTCGGCACGCACTTTGGCGGGTCGCTCTACTCCATGTGCGATCCCTTTTACATGCTGATGCTCATCAACATTCTTGGTCCTGATTACATCGTATGGGACAAGGCTGCCGCTATACGTTTCAAAAAGCCCGGCAAGGGGCTGGTAAGGGCGTCTTTTCATCTTTCAGAAGAAACAATTGCCGGGATTCGTGCAGCCGCTGAGGTCCAACCCAAGGTAGAGCCTGAATTCCACGTCCTGATCAAAGACACAGAAGGCAACACCATTGCCGAAGTAGATAAGCTGCTGTATGTAAAGAAAAAACCAGCCAGTCAAAAGAGATAGCAGTGCAGGCCATCCCCGTCGCGCCATCCTTACGATTGGCTCAGCTCGCCTTGGCCATCCATCGCTCTTCTGCCAGGCGGTCTGCTGCCTGATACGCAGGGACCCGCTCCCTGGC
>DAHUXF010000670.1 GCA_027307295.1 Acidobacteriaceae bacterium | reverse complement strand
CATGATTGAATCAGCTCTGAGACCGCGGACAAGAGTGTGTGCGGTTGCGGTGCAAGGAAGGGACACAATTAAGAAACAGGAAATACATGAAATTGCACAATAAAACTATCGAGTCATTTCTTAAAGCAGATTGCCTGCTGGCTCCCGGAGAGCTGGTTGAAATATCCGGGGTCTATGAGGTCTGCCATCACGATGAAAAACGCACAACTGTGGTCCTATTGCGGACCACCATCTTTCCCTGCTGCCGGCAATGCGGAGACCTGGTGCGTTACAGAATTTTGAATGCAGTGCAGCACATCTCAGAAGACCCTGACTTCCAGGAAGAACCGCTGCAGCAGGACAACCCGCGGCACGAAATGCAGATTCCAACTTTTACGTTCCCCATGCAACTGAGTAGATCGCATGGCTTCAGATTCCAACAAAAACCTGTACGAGCCTGGTCAAGCGGTCCCGATGGCAGGGATCTATAAGGTCTTGCACGCAAAACATCGTCTCCCCCATAAAGCCAGTTTTGTGGCGGGAGGAAAGTTTCCGGCATGCAACAAGTGCGGCGCTTTCGTGCGTTTTGAACTGATGATCGCTGCCAAAATGGGTAAGACACAAGCTTGCTAGACCAGCAACAGAAGTGGAAACGGGCCCGTGCACCGCAAAGCGGGTTCTTACCGCTGCCGTTGTGGGCCCGTTCTAACTGCTTTGCAAGCGGGGCTTGAGCTACGCGCTTTTGCTCTGCATGGCCTTGCGGGCTTCCGCCGAGTCATAGCTTTCACCGTAAATCGCGGGGACCTTTCCACCCATGGGCCTCAGGTACACAGTGAGCTGTCCACGATGATGCGTGGAGTGCATCAGAGTGGTTTGAAGAAAGATGACCGCCGGCATTTGAAACATGCCGCGGAAGTCAAGGACTTTGGTGAGCTGCTCCGGCGTCATTTGGCGCAGGCGCGGCATTACGGAAGCAATCATCTCTCCGTACCAGCGTGCGATATCGGCGGAGGTGCGCTCTGCATCCGTCCGGGAAATCGGTGTAAAGTCGAATTCGCCATCAGCAATGCCATTCAGGAAGCGCTTTTCTGAAGCGGCAATGTGCCAGGCCAGCTCCAGGGCAGTCTTGGCCACAGGCTCCGGACGGTAATCACCCTTGTCCAGCGGAATGGCTTCAATGACTTTTCTGGTGGTAGCAGTTTCGCGTTCCAGTGCGGGTAAGAAAATGGTGCGAAGTACGATAGCTTGATCTGGCGATAATGGCTGTGTCATAAGACAAGCAGTATAAACCAGCCAACGACCCGCAGGAGACGTTGCACCTTTGTCCTGACCATCCGTCCAGCGCTCCGAAGGTAGGTGGGCTACTTTAGCCCACTACCTCTGCGAGCCCTCCCTTGCAAATCCCTCTATCTTTTTGTAAAATTTACCTTTAACCACAAGACCTGAAGCCCATAAGCCCTTCTGCGTCAGACATCTGGAGTCAGTGTAATGGCACAAATTTGTGATATCTGCGGCAAAGGTCCGCAATTTGGAAACAAGATCAGCCACGCTCACAATGTGAGCCGCCGGCGCTGGAATGTGAATCTTCGCCCGGTGCGCGCGCGCGTCAACGGAGCCAACAAGCGCGTTCGCGTCT
>DAHUXF010000066.1 GCA_027307295.1 Acidobacteriaceae bacterium | reverse complement strand
CCGTACGCGTATTCCTCCTGGAACCCTGGAAGGATATTCCCGGATTCTGATGCGGCGAGGCCGCGCGCATAATCTTGTGAATACCCTTCGCTGCTGGGAGCAAGACTTGCTCGCGTTGCAAACGGCCATAAACCGTGTACAGGCGCCATCACTGTTGATATGGGGAGCCAGGGATGGTGCCGTAGACCTGCGTTCCTCAGCAATGCTGATGCAGAGATTGCCGGCCTGTAGATGCGTGGTCCTGCCGGAAGTGGGCCACCTGCCGTTTGAGGAAGCTCCGCAGCATTTCAACCAGCTTGTACTGGACTTTACGAAAGAACCTGGACCCGGCAAGTTGCCATGATCTTAAGGCACTAACAGAATTTCCCAGGGTTGTGCCACACTGAAGGACAGGAATGGGAAAGTATTTAAAGTCGGCGCTGGCAAATGTTGATCGTGAAGCATGGCAGCGGTTCTTTCTTGCTGTAGCCGGTCTGGGGCTGGCCTTCATGGCCGCACTGTTTTCTTCCGTGGCGCGCGAGCGCGGCAATGTGCTGGCCACCGCTGTGTTTGCGACATCAGCCTTGTTACTGGCAGGCATTGTAGCCTTGTTGACGGTGCCCTTCCTGGCGCGGCGCGCTGCCGCCGAGCGCATGAAAGACGCCTTTGATTATGAATTAACGCGCGAAGGCATGGCTTATCTTGGATTGTCTCTGGTGATTGGCGTGGCTGCGCTAAATACAGCTAACAATCTGCTGTTTATTGTTCTGGCCGCCATGCTGGCGGCAATCCTGGTTTCGGGCGTGGCGTCCGCAATGGTTCTGCGGGGGCTGGAGCTGGATGTGAATGTTCCCCGGAATGCTTTTGCCGCGCGGCCTGTGCAATTGCGCATTAGCCTTGCCAATCCAAGGTTGTGGATGCCGGCATTTTCCGTAAAAGTTTTCAGCCCGGTCGACCAGAAAGCAACGCGCCCCGGATGGGAGTGGAGCAAGACCGAATTTGTTTTTCCCAAAAACCGCCACTGGCTGCGCCTGCCGGACTATACGCTGCGGAAGAAGAGTCCGCCGCCATGGCAAGCCAGAATCCTGACAAGGCCGGTGTATTTTCCATTTATTCCCCCACGCGCCACTGCAACAGCGGACATGGAGCTGGCTTTTCCGCGCCGAGGCCTCTATACCCAGGATGGATTCAGCCTGGCCACACGCTTCCCGTTTTCTTTTTTGATCAAGAGCCGCAAGGTGCGCCTGGACCGGGAGTTGCTGGTCTATCCCGCTTTGCTGGAGCAGGATGATTTTCTGGAAGTGCTGCCGATGATTACCGGCGAGTTTGTGTCCTTTGTCCGTGGACGGGGCACTGAGCTTTACCGCATCCGCGAACACACACCGCAGGACTCGGCCAGGTTTGTCGATTGGAAAGCCACAGCCAAGACGGGGGAACTCAAGGTGCGCGAGTTCACCCGTGAAGACGAACGCAGGCTGCGGCTGGTGTTTGATAATCCGGAGCCGGGACAGGTGTCATTACCCGCCTATGAGCGCGCTGTTTCACTCGCAGCTTCACTGGCCTGCCACTTCAGCAATGAAAACGTTGATCTCTCCTATGCCGGTTCCTGCTATGACGGTGGTCTGCATCTTGCAGATTTCCTGCGCTATCTGGCGACAGTGCAGCCGGACCGCCGTGATGTGACCTTTCTGGATGCCCTGCCGGTCTCACAGGATTACAACGTAATTCTTACGGCACGCAAACCGGGCAGTCTGCCCAGCGCGCTCTGGCACAGCTCCTATGTCATCTATATGTAGTCTGTGGACGCAATCGTGGACGCTGGGAATTGAACCTTCAACGCTGACACCGATTTCTTCAGCGTTCAAACTGACCGGCGAACCGGAATTTGGGAATAAAATCTGCGTTTCCTTGTTGTGTAGGCATTCTTCTCTATTTCCTTCACGGGGCCAGCTATCCGGCCCCATTTTTCTTTTTTTATGCTTGAAAGTTTCCATGAACACCCGCAGGCAAGCAGCCTGAACAATTGCGCTGCCCAAGATGGCGCGGAGCATCAAAAACTCGCGAGAGGACAACTTTGCGAATCTGGATGAGCTTTATCTTTGCGCAAGGGCCTGCTGGAAATGTTCGATCAGGTTACGGATTTGTACGGCATCGCCTTTGGTGTGTCCATGGCTGAGGATCGGATTGGCGCCGCCGGCGGAATCAATCCGAATATCTGACCAGAATATTCCCGTGCTGATCTGTACGGACGCCACCTTGGCAATAGGGATACTTTCCTCAGTGCTGCCAAACAATCTTGGCTTGATGCGCAGTACACGTTCCGGATTGACCGCAATACGGGTGGGAAAGAAAAAATTACCGCGCGTCCAACGGCTGGCAGCAAAAATCCTGGTGGAATTTGAACTCAAAGGTGCGGTTGCCATGGAGCCTTATTCTACGCCGAATGGCGTAATCATTTTCCGCTGGAGCCCAGGGGAAAGTGGTGCAGCAGTATTCAGTGCACTTTGGCAGGATGATTGGCTTCCGCCTGTTCCAGGGCTTTCTTCTTGCGCCGGCTCAGAATGAACGGACGCCTTCTCCGCCGCGCCACACGCTTGTCAATCTTCTTCCAGAATCCCCAGAAGTAATCAACTGCTGAAATGATGGAAACGGCCACCATGAACCATATGGCCATTTTCGCCACCAGGTCCACGGACAGAATGAAGGAAAAGAACCCGAGATTAAAGGTCCATATGTCCCACCGGATGGAAAGAATCGCGGACACGACGGATACAATTTGTACAACCATCTTGAGCTTGCCTAACTCGCTGGCTTCAATGGTAAAGCCCTCTGAGGCTGCAATGGACCGCAGACCGGAGATCAAAAACTCGCGTCCAATAATGAGCACGACCACCCAGACATTCACGATTTCCGGGACCAGGCGCAGCAAGGTGATGTAGCAGGCAGCAATCATCAACTTGTCGGCCAGCGGGTCCAGCAGCATGCCCATGGTCGTGATTTGGCCACGGCGGCGGGCCAGATAGCCATCCAGCCCGTCAGTAATGGAGGCCATAATAAAGATGCTAGAGGCCAGAACCACCCGAAGCGTGTCATTCCTCGCGCTGAAATAGGGAGTGGTAAGAATCCATATAATCAGCGGGATGGCCGCGATCCGCGACAGCGTAATGTAATTCGGCAGATTCACTGGAAATACATCCGGGGAAATTACTTCCCGATTATCCTTGGAATTCGGCCCAGGTGCAAACCGGTGGTTCTTACTTCTTGCCGTTCACTGTTGCCAGGCAGCGGGTATACAGTTCAAGCAGTTGTGCGGCATAGTCGTCTGATTTGGTCTCAGTACCGCCATGAAAGCCCGCGCCCGAGGCAACAGTTTTGCCATAGTTGGTGGTAGCGGCAATAAATTTCATCATATCCAGGGCAATATCTTCATTGCGCCGGGCGGCGATCAATCCGGTTAACGGCTCCATTGCGGGTTCCTCCAGAAAAAGTGGTTAAGGAATATTGTAACGGGCGCATGAGGTTAAAAAATGGGAATTTCCTGCAGAGGAAAACGGGAATTTACCGCAAGGGCGCAGAGGTCGCAAAGGAAATACGAGCAAAAACCTAATCTGCAAAAGGCGGGATAGGTATCATCTCAACCCGCCCTGGGCGGTTGTGCTTTATTAACCCTGCCGATTTCAATCCGCGCAAATCAGTGTCATCAATGCTTATCTGCGGTAATTCCTGCTTTTCTTTTCCTCGGCGTCCTCGGCGTCCTTCTGCTGTAAATTCCTGTTATTCTGGCATCTGACTTTTCTATGGATATGACATGGGTAACAGACCGCATTGCGCTCGGCGGCGGAATCTGGAATGACAGCAATATGGCCGAACTGGTGCGTACGGGCGTGACTCACATCATCAACATGCAGATTGAGTTCGATGACCGCCCGCTTGCGGTGGGCCAACCCGTAGTGGTCTTGCATAATCCCACGGACGATGATTTTCAGCCCAAGCCTCCGCAGCTATTCCAGGCTGGCGTGGACTTTGCCCTGGATGCGCTGGAGAAGCCCGAGAGTAAGATTTACATTCACTGCGCCGCCGGTGTGCATCGCGCTCCCATGATGACGCTGGCCCTAATGCGTGTGCTGGGCTGGTCCTTGGAAGATGCCAAAACGCTCATCCAGCAGCGGCGCTACGTGGTTGATTTTGCCGAGGTATACGTTGAAAGCGTGGAAGACTTCATAAAGTTAAACGAGTCCGCTCGCGCAAATCCTCAGGCACGATAGCCCGCTTCGTCTATTGGCACAGCATTCCTAGTACAATTTTTGCCATGCCCGTGGAAGCGGTCCAGCACGTCCGGCGAATGCGTGGTGGCGCGCAGGCACATCTCATGCGCGCCGACGATGGACATTTCTATGTGGTCAAATTCCAGAACAACCCGCAACATCTGCGCGTGCTGGCGAACGAACTGCTGGCCACACGCCTGGCCGAACGCATTGGCCTTCCCGTGCCCGTCACGGAGATTGTTGCGGTAAGGCCATGGCTTATTGCCAATACACAGGAACTGAGCATGGACACCTCGGGCTTGTCCGCGCCCTGCCGGCATGGTCTCCAGTTTGGCGCACGCTACGTCTGCGATCCCGCTGAATGCCAGGTGTTTGACTATCTTCCTGAAAGCATGCTGTCCAAAGTCAAAAACCTTACCGTGTTTGCCGGTATGCTGGCCCTGGACAAATGGCTGGGCAATGCCAATGGCCGGCAGGCCGTCTTCTGGAAAAAAGCGCAGGAGCGGAAGTACACCGCGACATTCATTGACCAGGGATACTGCTTCAATGCCGGTGAATGGAATTTTCCTGACTCCGCTCTACGCGGCGTGTATGCGCGCAACTTTGTTTATCAGCAGGTCTATGGATGGCCATCGTTTGAGCCATGGCTTTCCCGCATAGAAAAATTTTCGCCTGCTGTCATCCGTGAAGTGGCTGGCGATATTCCGCCGGAATGGACTGGACAGGATTGGGGCGCGCTGGAAAAGCTGGTGGAGACTATCATTGAGCGGCGGGCCAAAGTAAGGGAGCTGATTACGGCCTTTGCCAACTCCTCACGTCAGCCGTTTCCTGCGTGGGGACAGCCGGTTGGGCAGCCGCAAGCGAAGCACGTGCCTTTGATGTAAGGCAACACGGCGAAGCCAGGTGTACGAGGCTTGGGCAGCTGAGCCGCGTGCACCAGGAGCAAAAATAAACTTGAGTGGTTGCTAACGGTAGAGCGGTTTTGGAGCGAAGCGCGAGAGATAAGGTTAAGCGGCGAAGCTAGGTGTACGAAGCTTGGGCAGCTGAGCCGCGTGCAGCAGGAGCAAAATAAACTTGAGTGATTGCTAACTGTAAAGCGGTTTGGAGCGAAGCGAGAGCGGTGAGGTTTAAGTGGCAAAGCCAAGTGTACGAAGCTTGGGCATGCTGAGCCGCGTTGTGGCAGGAGCAGAAATAAGCTCAATTGGCTAGAAACGGTAGAGCGGTTTTGGAGTGAAGCGACATAAATACTAAACAACAATGCCGGTTCTTCCTGCTGCGTTATGCGCCAGATGCAGTGAAGAATGAGTTCGTGAATATCGGGCTGGTCCTATTGCCGCCTTCCGGCAGTGCGGAAGTCCGCTTCACGCACGACTGGTCGCGCGTGCGCTGCCTTGATCCGGAAGCCGATACAGAGGTTCTTGCCGCCATGGAAACCGATCTGCGCGAAAAGCTGATCGAGTTGAACGGCGACCGCGACTTCATCCTGCGCCGCATCCATGATTCATTTTCCAACGCGCTTCAGCCATCAGAATTTCAGGCATGCCTGGCGGAGTCGCCCGCAGCGGAGGCTGACGCACTGGCGCGGCTCTACCTGGAGCGTCCTCGCCGGCGGCAAAGCCGCGAGTTGAGCGCGCGGCAGGCAATCTTCCAGCGTATGCGTTCAGAGTTTGAAGCTGTGGGCGTGTGGCCGCTGCTGCGGAAAGAAATTCCCGCGGCGCAATATACCCGCAGCGGCGATCCGTTAAAGATTGACTGTGGCTACAGTCCGAATGGCACGGTTAAGCTGTTTCACGCCGTGGCACTCCAGCATGATGTGAATGCCGCCAAGGTGCTGGCCTTCAGTTTCCCGCAAATAGCCAAAGGCATCTTGCAGGCAGAGCATAAAAATACGCAGCTCACCGCCGTGGTGGAAGATGATTTACCGGAGGATAACGATGCAACAAACTACGCTCGAGAAACGTTGCGGCAGCAGGCCATCAGCATCGCCGGGGTAAGCCAGATCGCGGAGTTGGCACGCGCCGCCGCGCGCGAATTAGGGATTGCCTGAAATAAGAAGCCCCGGATTTTTGGCCGGGGCTTGTCTAAGTGAGATGGGCTGGTGATCAAAAAGCCTTGAACCGTTCACCCTCAAAGATTCTGGTGCGTACGCCATCGATCACTGCTGGAATGGTTGGATGGGATTGCCCTTTCACTATATATATTGAAACCGCCGTTTCAGCGGGATTGTCTGCGCTAACCGAAACGCCAACGCCTTGAATACCGGACTGGCCCATGAATTCGGCAACATGCGCTTCTTTTACTGCTGTGGCCCGGTCCACTTGTACTGGTCCGATTTCCGGCAACAGCATACCGCTTGCTTCATCCATAATTACGCGGGTGCGTACGCCATCAATCACCGGAGGAATCAGCGCATGCGGGGCGCTGGCCAGGTGAATCACCAAGGCTCCTTCATTGGGATTATCAGCGCTGGCGCCTACTCCCACCGAGCTGATCGCTGAATCCTGCATGAGGCTTGCTGTATGTTTCTGTTGTACGGCAGTCACGCGCTGGCGTTCTGCGCTGGAAACTGTGACTGTTGTAGAAAGAGCGCCCACTTGCTTTGAACTGGCGGTGGCCGTGGGATCACAGCTGACAGCATGGTCCGGATTGCCTGCAATGGGCACAAGCGATAATGTGGCTATGACGTCTTGAATTGGATTTGCGACCGTGTCCGTAGTGCTGCCGCCGTAGAGTAACCCCACCGGTTGAGCCTGAGCGGAAGTGACGATCAAGGAGCCTGAATCGCCGCCGGCGCTGAAAGAACCGCCATTGATCACTAATTGGTTAGCGAATGTGGCATTAAATGCTGTGACTCCGCTGCCACAGGCTGTTTCATAAGCCACCTGGATGTTGGCATTGATCGATGTAATGGTCGAGCAGGTCAGGCCTGTGGTGCGGCCGCTCTTGGCCACTCCCATGTTCAGCGTACCAACAGCGATGGTTGAAGAGGGAGGAGCCGCTGCAATGCTGGTTGGACCCGCAGCACCCAGATCGAGAACCGTTCCAGCAAGATCAACCTGGCCTGGAATGATCGTCGCGACAGCGGAATCGGTATTGCTGGGCGATGGACCGGTGCGTCCCTGTGTGGTGCCTGCCGGAGCCAACGCGGCCTGCGCGGTCAGATTGGCGACATTAATGGGGGCAGTAAAGCAGGCTGCTTGTCCTGGCTGCTGGATCGCTTCGCCTGCCATGCCCTGACTCGATCGGGCCAGTACATGGTTATTGCTCAAGATTACAGTTGCTCCACTGCGTGTCCAGAGGCTTCCCAAAGTTCCAATGCAGCAAACCTTTGTCCCCACGTCGAGCACGTTGCCCCCAGAGGAGCCAAGTTTTATAGGCGCGGACTGCGCGCTGCTGTTGTCATTGGGGAATACCACAGAAGCGCTTGAATTCACCGCAGTGGCGCCCGACGTTGCCGTAACCATGAGGTTATTAGGCGATGGAAAAGTTGCGGGTGCGTGGTACAAGCCGTTGGAATCAATGCTGCCAACCTGGGGGCTGATGGTCCAGGTGATGGCCCCGGAAAATCCAGTGCCAACAAACTGCTGTGTGCCGCCGATGGGCACTGTCGCTGAAGCTGGCGTTACCGATGCAAGGCTTGGAGGTGTAGGAGTGGGTGCTGGAGTCTTGCTGCCGCCTCCTCCGCAGCCGATGAGAGCCAGAAGTGCCGCACCTGCAAATAAAACGCCCGAAACCTTTGCCATAACCAATGTGCCTCTTTCTTAATGCTTATGAATTCCCGCCAGCGTCTGGGAATTGATAGCGTCTGGGAATTGATATAGATTGAATTCTACGCCTATCCAGGAGCCGTAAACAGAGTAGTGGCACGTCCGTAATGTTAGATGCAGGGAGACAGTAATCTGTGTTGCTGTCTTGTAAAAAATTGAATTTAAAAGATTTACGCAGAGGAGCAGCAGCAGAATTACAACAGCGGGCGAAAGGACGCAGAGGGAGGAAAACGCCTTTCCCGCTGATTAGCGGTTCTCAGCGTCTATCCGTGGCAAAAGTTGCCTTCTCTTCTTCTGCGTCCTTCGCGTCCTCTGCTGCAAAGGCCACTTTTCTGTCATACACGACAAAAGCGGCGAGCATGGCGCTCACCGCTTGAATAGAAAATCCAGCTAGATTTGCTCTAGCCGATGTCTTCATTGAAGTTTTCCAGATACTCTCTTACGGCCACCATGAATTGATCGGCGTCTGCACCGTCAATAATGCGGTGATCGTAGCCCAGGGTCAGCCGGATGATGTGCCGCACGGCAATAGAGTCATTGCCGTCTTCATCGGTGACCACCACCGGCTCCTTGAAGATGCCGCCCATGCCCAGGATGGCCACCTGCGGCTGCAGGATGATCGGCAAACCGAACTGCGGGCCAAAGATTCCTGGATTTGTGATGGTGATGGTGCCGCTCTGTACGTCGTCCGGAACCAGTTTTTTGCTGCGCGCTCGCTCGCCCAGGTCGGTGATGGCGCGTTGCAGGCCAACGAAGCTCAGGTTTTCTGCACCCTTCACCACGGGCACAATCAGTCCCCACTCCACGGCAACGGCAATGCCAATGTTGATGGTCTTGTGATACTGGATGGAGTCGCCCACCACCGACGAGTTCACAATCGGCCTTACGCGGATTCCGTGCATGAGCGCTTTGGCAACAAAGGGCATGAACGTCAGCTTAACGCCGTTGCGGGCTTCCCACGCCTTGCGGTTTTTGTCGCGGAAGCGGGCAATGCGCGTCATATCCACTTTGAAGACCGTGTGAACGTGCGCGCTGGTGTGCTTGGATTCCACCATGCGCTCGGCGATCTTCTTGCGCATGGGCGTCATGGGGACCAGCTCACCCGGCATCACCTGCACAGACGGCGGGGTTGCTGGCCGGGGCGTTGGCGCAGGTTGTGCGGCAGCCTGCTGTTGCGGCGGCTGTGCTGCACGGGCAGGCAGCGGAGCCACGGCTTGTGGCCGCCCTGCACTCTGTCCGGCGCCATGCTGCTGAATAAAGTTTTGGATGTCCTGCTTGCTGATGCGCCCGCCCAGCCCGGTCCCGGGGACCTGGCTCAAATCGACATTATTATCACGCGCCATGCGCCGGACCAGCGGTGATGAGCGCAGGCGCTCGCCATCTTCTCCGCGGCCTGCTGCGGGAAATCCTCCGGCACCTGCCGGAAATCCAATGACTTGGTCGGGCTGTTGGGGCTGGGCCACAGGTTGAGGAGCGGCAACTGGTTGCAACGCGGGTTTTGCCGGAGCGCTTGCCGGCGCCGCAGCGCCTGCTCCGCCAATGACGGCCACCACGGTATTCACCTGTACGGTGGCGCCTTCTTTGACTTTGATTTCCTTCAGCACGCCGGCTGCGGGCGCGGGAATCTCGGCGTCCACTTTGTCAGTGGAGATCTCAAACAGCGGTTCATCACGCTGGACTTTGTCGCCAGGCTTCTTCAGCCATTTAGTAATGGTGCCTTCAAAAATCGATTCCCCCATCTGGGGCATGAGTACGTCAGTCGCCATGAGTTCCTTCCACAAGGTGTGTATCGGGCTGGTTATCGCAACCTGTGATTATAAATCAGCGGAGAGAATTAGGCGCAGCGTGCCCGGGGGTGGCATGTCCAGCACTTGAAGTTAAGAGGGCTTAACGTCCGGTGACCCACTCATACTGCTCCTGGTTGAGCGGCACCACGGAAAGTCGGCCTTGCCTGACCAAAGGAGAGTCCGTGAAGAGTTCACTGGTTTTGATTTCAGCCAGCGTGACCGGATGCGAGATCAGCCTCCCGGCTTTGATCCTGACCTGCGGGTTCTTGGGATCGTCCGCGCTGACGGACTCAACCGTGGCCGTGCCGACCGCGCGCTTTTCGTCCCCGGTGTGATAGATCACCAGCTTGTCGCCCTTTTTCATTCCGCGCAGGTTCTTCACAGCCACCGGGTTGGTTACTCCATCCCATATTGTGGAACCTTCTTTTTGCAGTTCGGCAAAGCCGTAAACGGTTGGTTCGGTTTTGAGCAGGTAGTGCATATATTTTTAGCGGTCTTTATTTTTGTGGTTCTTACAGCCCCCGATTCTAATTTAGCCGCGCTACTTTCTCCACTTGAAAGAAGCTTAAGGCTCCGGCGCGGCTGACGCCCTGAAGTCGAGCCGTGAGCGCATGGCGATCTTGCAACAGTGATGGGCAAGAGAGTGCTTCCGCTTCCACCGAACTTGCCGGGTGCCACGACTTGCCGGTTGTCTG
>DAHUXF010000669.1 GCA_027307295.1 Acidobacteriaceae bacterium | reverse complement strand
GTTGTGGAGCACGCATCATCTGCTCATCGATGGCTGGTCATGGCCGGTCATCTTTAATGAACTTGCGAAATTTTATACGGGGCAAAACGCTCTTCCGAAGCCGCGTCCCTATCGCGATTACATCGCCTGGACACTGGACCGCTCCAACGGTGACGCCCAGAATTTCTGGTGCGAGTACTTGCAGGACTTTACGCCGCAGCAGCTCCGAATTGGCCAGCGCCCGGTAGGTATTCCCATGTCAGGCCATGCGTCATTTGGCGAAGAAACCGCCTGTCTGGAAGAAGAGGTTACACAAGCATTACAGCACGCGGCCAGAGAGAACCAGATCACGCTGAACACTGTGTTGCAAGGGGCATGGGCGCTGGTGCTGGCCCATTACCAGGCATCCATGAATCCAGTTTTCGGCGCTGCATATTCAGGACGCCCGCCAGAAATTTCCGGAATTGAAGGCATGGTCGGCCCTTGCGTCAATAATCTGCCCGTTCGCGTCAAAGTTCTTTCGGAGATGCCGATTTCAGAATGGTTAAAGCAATTGCAGCGTGGGCAATTGGATGCGAGCCATCATCAATACAATTCGATTGAGCAAATCCAAGGTTGGAGTGGGATTCCATGGCGTTACCGTCTGTTCGATAGCCTGATCGTATTTCAAAATTACGCATCAGGTGGCGTTACGGAGCGGTTGGGCGAATGCGTGACCGTTGAGGTTGCAGACGCTCCGGAATCCACCAACTATCTGTTGACGCTTACGGTTGTGCCGGGCAGCAAGCTTCGGCTCAAGATGTTGTACCAGCCCGAGCAATTCGAAGCAGCGGACATCCGCTGCGTCTTGTCAGACCTGAGCGTGGCGCTTCGCGAAATCGCGAAATCGCCGGGCGCAAAGTTAAGCGAGATACTTTCGCAATTGGCTCCACGCCCTGCGGTTACGGCGGCGAGCGTTCGACCGATAACAGCCGCCGGCGCGGAAACCATGCCGCGGACTGACATGGAGCGGACCGTGGCGGGCATTTGGCAGGAGTTATTCGATAACCCTCGCGTCAGTCTGGAAGCGAACTTCTTTGACCTGGGCGGACACTCATTATTGCTGGTGCAGGCGCACCTCAAATTACAGCAGGCCCTTGGACGCAGCCTGCCGATAGTTACCCTGTTGCAGCATCCCACGGTACGGGCGCTTGCCAGGCAACTTGCCGGGAATGTTGACTCGCGCCTGGCCCTGCAGGCTGTGAATGACCGCGCGCGCCGCCAGCAGGACGCCATGGCGCGCGTGAAGACGGGACGAAAAGGATAACGGCGACATGTCACAACCGGAACAAGGCGATTTACTGAACGGCGTGGCCATTATTGGCATGGCAGGCCGTTTTCCCGGCGCGCGAAACGTGCGGGAGTTCTGGCAGAATCTTCTTGCTGGAAAGGAATCCGTCTCTTTCTTTGAACCAGGCGAACTTGAACCCGCTGCCAATGAAGCTGCCGGAATACGCAACGATCCTCACTACGTCCGGGCCCGCGGTGTGCTTGAAGGCGCGGAGACTTTTGACGCCGCATTTTTTGGCATCAACCCGCGCGAAGCGGAGTTGATGGACCCGCAACACCGTGTGTTCCTGGAAACAGCCTGGGAGGCTTTTGAGGATGCGG
>DAHUXF010000668.1 GCA_027307295.1 Acidobacteriaceae bacterium | reverse complement strand
ATCTTTTGGACGATGGCTTTCAACACCGGAGGCTGCACCGCGATTTCGATATTGTCATGCTGCCTACCGATGACGCACAGGGTGTTTTGCTTCCGATAGGGAGGCTGCGTGAACCGTTATCGTCACTGCGCCGGGCGGATGCCGTGGTCCTGCCCGATGCGGATAAAATGGCAAGCAAATCTGACTTTGGACGATCCTGGACCGCTTCCAGGATTGTCCGGATTCCTGAAATGCAAGGCAAGGCCGTTGTTTTTTGCGGCATTGCACGCCCGGACCAATTTTTTACCGCTCTGGCACACTCCGAAATAAAAATCGCCGCTAAAGTGGCCTTTCGGGACCATCATCGCTATACGCAAAGCGATATTACCCGGCTGCTCCATGCCAGGGCTGAGACGGGCGCCAGCGGCTTCATTACAACTGAGAAGGATGCCATCAACTTGCAGGCCTTCCAACCGCAGCTTCAGCCACTCTGGGTCGCGGAACTGCGAATGCAGCTGGATAATCCTCAGCAGGCCCTGGAAGAGTTGATAACGGAGCTGGAACAGAGAACCGGCTGCAGACTTTAGCCAGCCATGAGAAAATCACCTTTCATGCAAAAAAGCTCAAAACCATCTGATCGACTGGCCCGAATCGTGGAGGACTTCCCCAAACTCACCATTACGGTGCTGGGAGACCTGATCGCGGATGAATTTATTTATGGCGAAATCTCCCGTGTTTCGCGCGAAGCGCCGGTATTGATCCTGCGCCACCGGGAACGCACAGTGGTTCCTGGCGGAGCAGGAAATGCCATTTACAATCTGGCGGACCTTGGGGTTACGGTTCTGCCGGTCGGCGTGATTGGAGATGACGAGCCTGGCCGCATGCTGTTGCACTCGTTCCGCCAGAAGCACATCTCGGTCAGCGCCATTCGCCGGATCAAAGGCCGTGGCACTGTGACCAAGACACGCGTTCTGGCCGGGGCAACGCATTCGTCACGCCAGCAGGTGATTCGGGTAGACCGTGAGCCGGATGTGCCGCTGGATCGTGCGACAGTGCGCGATCTTACCTTCCAGGCCCGTGGTTATATCCGTGCTTCTGACGCGCTGTTGATCTCTGACTACGGCTATGGCGCGGCCACGCCGGAAATCTTTGCCAACATTCGGTCGCGCGCTTCACTGAATGGAGTTCCCGTTACGCTGGATTCCCGCTATCGCACACTCCAGTACAGCGGGGTCACGGCTGCCACCCCGAATGAATCGGAGCTGGAAGAGGTGTTGCGTACGCGGATCGGCAATGACAACGCGCGCCTGATGGCCACAGGAAAGGCCGTGATGCAGAAGATGAAATTGCAATCCCTGCTGGTGACCCGTGGTAAGGATGGGATGGTGGTTTTTTCCCGCGCCAATAAGCCTGTGAATATTCCTATCTACGGCACAGATGAAGTCGCTGATGTTACCGGCGCGGGCGACACGGTGATTGCCACATTTACGCTCGCGGTGGCGGCGGGCGCCTCGCCCATTGAAGCCGCGATTTTGTCGAACCACGCCGCGGGCATTGTCGTGGGCAAGGTTGGCACGGCCACAACCACGCCGGCGGAATTGATCCGGAGTTTTAACCACGGATGAGCGCGGATGCCGGCAAGAGTCCTGTA
>DAHUXF010000667.1 GCA_027307295.1 Acidobacteriaceae bacterium | reverse complement strand
CTGAAGCAACACGTCGCCACCCATGCCAAACCATACCATTTTCTAGATTCAGGTTTGCCGAATGTGTATCTCATTGGAGTCAAATATTGGACTTGTTCCGAATGTGGAGCACAATCAGCGGAGATTCCGGCGCCTGAACAACTGATGAACATCATCGGCGAATCCGTAGTCATGAAACCAGGCATGCTGACTGGCCATGAGATCAGATTTCTTCGCAAGCGCGCGGGCAAAAAGGCAGCTGACTTCGCTGCGCTCATCAACAAAACCCCGGAACATTTCTCCAAACTGGAAACCGGAGCACTTCCTCTGCAGGAACCCACTGACAAGCTTATCCGGCTCACCTACGGACTCCTGAGCCAGGATAAAGGATTGCTCACCCGGTTAGCTCCGAAGGTCGAGGAATGGCTGAACGCGATCGCTCCAAGTAAGAAGCGGCCCGAGAGCATTCGGATCAAAAAGGCAGGCAAATCCTGGTTAATGGGATCATAGTCACGGACCTTACTTCTATAATTGCTGCAAATGAACTTCTCTCAACTCCTGTCAGAGCTGGGCGTCTTGCACAGCGGTGATGATCCACAAATCTCCGGGCTGGACTACGATTCGCGCCGCATACAGCCGGGCTGGGTCTTCGTGGCCATGCGCGGCGAGAGCAGTGATGGCAATCGCTATATTGATACCGCGCTAAAGCAGGGCGGAGTGGCCGTGGTCACGGATTCCAGGTCTGAGCACCACAGGCTAAATGTTCCATGGGCCGTGGTTGCCGACGGACGGCGCGCGCTGGCGCGCATGAGCGCCAATTTCTATGGCCATCCGGCAGAGAAGCTCAAGATCATCGGCATTACCGGGACCAACGGTAAAACTACTACCAGCTTTCTCTGTGAATCCATTCTGCGTTATTGCGGAAAGCATTCGGCGCTGATTGGGACCATTGAATATCATGTGCCTGGGCGCGTGCTGCCTGCACCGCATACCACGCCGGAAGCTCGGGAGCTAAACCGGATTTTTGCCACAGCGCTGGAAGCGGGAGCGACCCACGCGGTGATGGAAGTTTCATCGCATGCGCTGGCACAGGGGCGGGTTTGGGGCGTGCCTTATGAAGTTGCGGTCTTCACCAACCTCACGCGCGACCATCTGGATTACCACAAAGACATGGATAGCTACTTTGAGGCCAAGAGCCTCCTATTCCAGGGCTGTGGAACGCCGCCGCCTAAAACAGCGGTGATCAACGTGGACGATGAATATGGAAAGAGCCTGTCGCAAATCCATCAAAGCAAAGGCGAGCAGGTCTTCTTGTACGGAATCCACAATGGCGGCTTCCGCGCGACGAACGTCAATCTGCAACAGGATGGCACAAAGTTTGAACTGGCAACACCTGCCGGCAGCATACAGATTGAGACTGCGCTCATCGGTGCCGTGAATGTCTATAACATTCTGGCCGCAGCGGCGGCGACCATTGCCTGCGATTGCTCCTTAAGCCAGATTGCCGAAGCCATCCGCCAATTCAAGCAGGTGCCGGGCCGCTTTGAGAAAGTGGATTGCGGCCAGCCCTTCAGTGTGGTGGTGGACTACGCCCATACGGACGACGCGCTGCGCAACCTGACGGCGATTGCCCGTGAGTTCGTGAGCCGCGGCCGCGAACTG